>JBGTJY010000415.1:0-4326 GCA_041744855.1 Candidatus Hydrogenedentales bacterium | reverse complement strand
AGAAAGCCGTCGGGGCCGAAATCGAAACCGTTCAGCCCGCCCATGTTCTCGATGATTTTTCGCGCGGGCACCTCGCCTTTCGGGTCGATTTCGTAGAGCGCGTCGCCCAGAAACACCTGCGTGGCGAAGAGGCGGCCATCCTGCTTGAACGCAAGGCTGTTCGCGCCGGGCAGGCCGGTTGCGAGGGCGCGGATCGGGCCGTCGCCCGTCTTCGCGTATACGGTGCCCAAGGTGAATGCGGTCCACGTCAGCGTGCCGTCGGGGCCGAATTCCAGGTCGTCCGCCATGCCCTCGGGCAGCCCGATGTGGGTAAAAGCGTCACCAGTCTCCGTATCGACTTTGTATATCTTCTGCCCGATGACGCTGCCGACATAGAGCTGATCCTCGGCGTCGAAAGTCAGACCATGAATGCCATTCAGGCCGTGGCCAGGGACAATGACGTCGATGCGGTATTCCTCCGCAAACGCCATCGCAGGAATTGCGCATACCAAAATCAAACAAAAACGTAGCACCACGCCATCTCCTCCAGAGTTCCCGCGTCCGCGACCGCATTCTTAAACGAAAGCGGCGATTCTACCAAAAGCGGGTGACTTCGCCCATACTCCGCGGTTGGAGGACTTACGCTACGGCCGTCGAGATGAGCTTCTTCACGACGTGCACGGCATGGTGCGGATTGCGAATTGCCCGCCGGGCCATTTCCGGTATCGTGTAGTTGCGCAACGCTGTTCGTACGGAGAGGCGCTCGTACAGACGCTTCTGTTCCTCCGCGGACATTTCGTCGTTGCAATTGACGGTGTCCGGGTCGCCGCAGGTGAATTTGTCCCACGGCACGTTTGCGGCGTTCACTTTCTCGCGCACCCGATCGAACAGCGCCGTGCCAGGCATTGGCGTCACGTAGTGCACCGAGGCGAAGTCAACGCGCGCGTCGCGGATGAAGCGTTCCGTCTGCGCGATGTCCTCCGCACGTTCGCCCGGCGTGCCGACGATGAAGCACCCGCGCGAACGCAGACCCGCCTCGCGCACCATCCGCGCCGCAGCGAGGTTCTGCTCGACCGTCGCGCTCTTGTTCATCAAGTCGAGCACGCGTTGGCTGCCGCTCTCGAATCCGATCGCGACTTGAATGCAACCCGCGCGCTTCATGAGCTGCAACACGTCGGGCCGCACCGTGCGCGCGTGCATCTGGCATTCCCACTTCAGGTGGTGCAGCCCCTTCGATAGGATCGCCTCGCAAATCTCGCGAAAGCGTTTCGCGTCCGTCGCCATCAGCTCGTCGTAGAACGCGACCGATTGGATGTGGTGCCGATCGACGAGATAACGCAATTCTTCGATCACGCGTTCGGTGCCGTGAAAGCGCAACGGCGCTTCGCGTTTCGAGTTGATGCAGAAGTTGCATTTGAACGGGCAGCCGCGGCTCGTGATGATGCCCAGCGTGCGATAGCTCAGCCCGGCGATTTCTTCACCCGAGGCCGCGTAGGTATCCAAGTCGAGTTGCCACCGGCTCGGAATAGGCAACGCATCCAACTCGCCGGGCGTCAACGGATCGACAATGCCCTCGACCTTTCCCGAATCCAACACCTTCGGAAACGTCCACTCCGCCTCGCCGCGAATGACGCAGTCCGCATGCTGAATCGCCTCTTCCGGCAACGCCGTCGCATGCGCGCCGCCAAGCACCACGGTCAGCCCGCGCTCGCTGCGAATGCGCCCCGCCAACGCATACGCCCGCGGCGCGTACATCGTCATGAACGAAATGCCGACTAGGTCCGGCCGAAACTCATCCAGCCCCGCGTCGACATTTTGTCCCGCAATCTCGTCAATGATCCGCGTCGTGTGTCCATCAGACTCGAGCGCGGCCGCGAGATACGCGAGGCCGAGATTCTCTTTCTTGAGCGAACCGCGGACGGATGGATTGATCAACGCAATTTTCATGTATCCGTGTCCATCCGTGAAATATCCGCGTTCATCTGTGGTGAATCAATGCGAGCCGACAACCTTCAGCAACCTCTCCGCGCTGTAGACGCCGAGTCGATACAGCCCGCCGATTCCCTCGCGCCGAAACGCATTCGCGTAGTGGTGGGCCAGCGTGTTGGGTCGTCGTGTCAGCATGTGCCACTGCCAGCGGCGCCACGCGAGGTGATACATCTCGACAATTTCGTCCGATGCGTAGTCGGGATACGAAACGACAGCCTCGCCCGCGGGATCGAAATCGCGCCAACTGTCTTTGATGAGCCAACCTTCGCGCACGGCCTCGGCGTAGAATGCCGTGCCGGGATAGGGCGTCGCGATCGCGAATTGCAGCGTGTGCGTGTTGAGGCCGATCGCGAACTCGATGCTGCGGAGCGCGCTATCGCGGTTTTCGCCCGGCAGCCCGAGCAGAAAATTCGCGTGCGTCTGAATGCCCAGTCGGCGGCAATCCGCCACCGTGCGGCGAATTTCGTCGAGGTCCATCACTTTCGGAATGCGACGCAACACTTCGGGATCGCCGCTTTCGACGCCGAATTTCAGCGCCCGGCACCCCGCGCGGGCCATCGATTCGAGTGCATCGCGATCTACGACGGCGTTGCCCATGCAACTAAATGGCAGTCTGAATCCGCGGCGCGCATAAGCTTCGCTGAACGCGATCGCGTGTTTCGCGTTGATCGTGATCGTGTCGTCGTCGATGTAGATTTCGTCCGGCTCGTAAAGCCGGATCAATTCCGCTATTTCGTTGCAAACGGCCTCCGGATCGCGCCGGCGATAATTCCGCTTGCCCTGGTGCGGCGCGATCGTGCAGAAGCTGCAATCCAGCGGACACCCGCGTGACGTCAGCACCGTCACGGTCCGCCCTTTGCAGAACGGGTCGTTGTATTTCTCCATGGGCATGAGGTCCCAGGCGGGATAGGCGAGCGCGTCGAGATCGGTCGCGCGGGGCGCATGGGTCGCGTTTGGATTCTCGATCGTCGCGAGCCACGGCGCGGATTCGAGGCGAAGTGCGTCGGAAATCACTTGGTCATACTCGCCGCGAATCACCGCCGCGAATCCGGCTTCGAGATGCTTGCGGGGCGCCGCGGTCGCGTGTGCGCCGCCCGCCATGACGGGACATCCGATTTCGCCCGCGAGTGCCGAATCCTCGCTGAAACTCGGCGCGCTCGTTTCCATGAACACAACGTCAGGCCCCACGGCGTCGCAAATCGAGTCGAGCTCTTCCGCGCTGGTACCCGTCGCGACGCAATCGACGAAATACACGTCGTGCCCGTCTTCGCGCAGCCGCGCAGCCGCATAGCCCAAAGCGAACGGAAACGGGTGATAGTCGATCCCCACGCGCTTCGGTCGCCGCCGATGCGGCCAACGCGATCCCGCCCGGCAATACGGGCCCGGCGGATTAAGCAGTAGAACGCGCAATGAATGTTCCCCCAAACATTCGAATATTCTCCGCTACTTTCTTTTCAACAGGTCCAGGAATTCGCCCTCGCTAATTCCGGCACGAACGACCTGGGCTCGTAGCAAGAATGCGGAGACTTCCTTGTGTAGCGGAACCACCAAAGTTGGACAATTGGATTTCGTCAAGATGGCGTGACTTCCCTTCGTTCGCGCATGACTATATCCCAGCCGCTCGAACGCCTTGATCGCTTCCCTGCCTGAAATCCCCGCGAGTCGAGACAAACACTACACCTCTACTTGCGCGGAGATTACGGTTCCGGGTTCGGAGTCCCCCAACTCACCAACGGTTTCTCGGTAGAGCTCAATGGCTTCCCGAACATTTTCTAAGGCTTCGTCGACGGTTTTGCCTTGCGACATACATCCTGGCAGCGACGGAACATCCACCGCATAACCTTTGTAGTCCGGGTCATAGATAAGATTCACAAGATATCGCATGGCTTGACGCCTCTTTCAGTGCTTCGTGTCGTATTCAGAGCAGGAGATCTCTTTGCCTCGGATCTGCCTTTAGGAGGTCAAACTGTTTTTTCTCAAATTCCTGAATAACTCTCGGAAGTGCGGAGTAAACGTTCGTAGCGGGCCGTCTTCCGATGCTTCATACATCCGTGTACCGGTGGGCTTGAATATCGGCATCGGCCTCCCGAAGCATCTCCTTTAATTTGCCTGCCTCGCCGTTCGATTCGATTTGGCGATCCCATTGTGCGTCGTCCAGTTCTTCAAGCCATTCAACGATCTTGCGTCTGTCGGAGTCGGACAGGCGGGAAATTGCTTGTTGAATTTCTTCGATTGTAGACATCGGAATCCCTCCGGCCTGCGCTTTTGAATCACTTCTCCAGTATAGCGCAGCCCGTCAATGAAGATAATCAAATAAATTCAAACTGCGCGTCGTTCTCCCCCATCAACCCGTCCATG
>JBGTJY010000414.1:0-2276 GCA_041744855.1 Candidatus Hydrogenedentales bacterium | reverse complement strand
CCTCGAAGCCGGGCCGGTCGACCGGCACGCCCCACTCGAGGTCGCGCGTGATGCAGCGGTCGCGGAGTCCTTCGTCGAGCCATTTGAGCGCGATCGACGTCACGAGTTTCGGCCAGTGCGATTTCGAATCGATCCAGGCGCGGATTTCGTCGATGAATTTTGACTGCAGCAGGAAGAGATGCCGGCTCTCGCGGATTTCCAGTTCCGTGCTGCCGGAAATCGCCGAACGCGGATTGACGAGATCCGTGGGGTCGAGCACCTTGGTGCAGGACTCGCACTGATCGCCGCGGGCCGCCTGGTAGCCGCAATGCGGACACGTGCCCACGACATAGCGATCGGGCAGAAACCTCTTGTCGGTTTTCGAGTACACCTGTTGCGTCGTGCGTTCTTCGATGTATCCGTTTTCGCGGAGTTTTCTCGCAAAATACTGCGTCAGCTCGTAGTTTTGCGGCGACGAACTTCGCCCGAAGTAGTCGAAACTCAGACCAAAACGATCGCCGAGCCCGCGTTGAATTTCATGCTGTTGACGGCAGTATTCGGCCACGGGAAGCCCCGCATCGAGCGCGGCGAGCTCGGCGGGCGTGCCGTGTTCATCGGTCGCGCAAATGAGCAACACCTCGGCATCGGGTTGCATGCGGAGATAGCGCGCGTACACATCGGCGGGCAGCATCGAGCCCACCAGATTGCCGAGGTGCTTGACGCCGTTGATGTAGGGGAGCGCGCTGGTGATGAGATGTCTGGGCATTCGGAGTCGATTCGGAAAGTTGCGAAGAAACGGCGCGCATTATATCGAAAGCCGCTCGCGCGGAGACGCGGGCGCGTCGAGGGCCTGACTGGAAGCGCTGCTACGGATACAACAAGCGCGTTTTCCAGCCGGCGGGAGTTCGTTCGTATTCGAGCCGTTCGTGGAGGCGATAAGGACGGCGTTCCCAAAATTCGATCGCATTGGGGATGACGCGGTAGCCGGACCAATGCGGCGGACGCGGCACGACTTCATCGTGAAACTCACCCAAATATTGGGCCACGCGTTTTTCGAGCGATTCGCGGGCGTCGAGCACCTCCGATTGATCGGAGGCCCATGCGCCAATCTGCGATTCGCGCGGGCGGGTCGCGAAGTACTCGTCCGCTTCCGCGTCGGTCACGGACTCGACGATCCCACGGATGCGGACTTGGCGCGCGAGGGGCATCCAGTAAAAGCAGAGAGCCGCGCCCGGATTTGCGCGCAGGTGTTGACCCTTCGCGCTCATCGTGTTCGTGTAGAACGTGAACCCCGCGTCGTCCACGCCCTTCAACAACACGATGCGCGCAGAGGGCGTTCCTGTTTCGTCGACAGTCGCGAGCGTCATCGCGCTGGGTTCTTCGATGTCGGCGCGTGCGCAGGCATCGGCATACCAGCGCGCAAAGAGGTCGATTGGATTGTCGAGACGATCGATGGGCAACGCGATTACTCCACGAGACGAGGCGTATTGAAACCAAGATCATGCATATCGTATGGATTCCGGGAGGGACGCGGTCCTCCGCGTCCAGAGACGCTCCGTCACGCCCAGGACGCGGAGGACCGCGTCCCTCCCGATCAATAGAGCGCTTCCAATAATTCGTGGGCCGTTTTGCTTGGGGCGGACTGCATGACGTTGTTGAGCACGACGACGAGATGCCGATCTTCCGGCACGCGAAGGATGTGCGTGCTGAATCCGTTGATGCCGCCGCCGTGCGAGATTTCCGTCCGTTTGAGGTCGGTGCCTTCGGGCGTGAATTCGCGAACCGCCCAACCGTATGCGTAATTACTTAACGCCGGCGTGTACATGAGGTCTTTCATGGCCGTCGGCAGCACCTGCTCGGTGTAGAGCGCTTGGTCCCAGCGAAACAAATCCTCGACCGTCGAATACAACGATCCCGCGGCATACGGCAGCGACATGTCGAGATAGGGCGCATTGATGAGACGTTTGCCGCGCTTCTCGTAACCCGAGGCGCGCCGTTCGAGAATCGTTTCGTAGTCGTCGTAGCCGGTGTCTTTCATGTCGAGCGGATCGAGAATGCGGGTTTTCAATTGCTCGGCGTAGGAGGAATCGGTCACGGCTTCGACGATCGCGCCGAGGAGGTAGTAGCCCGAATTCGAGTAGCGCATCTCCGCGCCGGGTTCAAATTCGAGATCGCCGCTGCAGTGTGTATTCACGAACGCTTCGACTTCCGCGGGGTTGCGCATCACGTCCTCGCGAAAACGTTTCTCGGCAGTGTAGTTCGGGAGGCCTGCGGTGTGCGTCAGCAATTGATGAATC
>JBGTJY010000413.1:0-5681 GCA_041744855.1 Candidatus Hydrogenedentales bacterium | reverse complement strand
GATGAACTCACGGCGACGGACGCGACCCCGGACGGCGCGTGGATTTTCGGTGGTGTCGTTATTGCCATCGAAGGCACAGGCTTCGATGATCCGTCCGGTGAGGCCGACGTCGAAATTCAAGTGAGCTTTGGTACGGCGCAGGCCGATGTCATCGGTTTCGACGGCGACGACAATCTCCTCGTCGAAGCGCCCGCCATGAATATCGGCGCGTTGACGGAGTCGATGGTGGAAATCACCGTGACCCGTCTCGTGGACGGCACCGAGGACGGCGAAGTCGTCATCCCCGGCATGTTCCGCTATGCACGCGTTCAGGCCAACGGCGGCGTCATCACGACGGCAGCCACGCTCGACGGCGGCACGGGCGTCATCGAAATCGCGCTGAATGCGACCGACACGATGCAGGCGACGTTGGAAGTGCCCGCCGGCGGTAGCGGCGACGACACCGCCATCCTCGCGCGCGCCTCGATGACCCAGGGCGCCTTTGGCACGGCGCCTGACGTTCCCGCGAACGGCGTCAACCTCGCGGATTCGTACACCTACTTCGACATCCACGCCTACCAGCCATTGGCGAATACGACGGGACTCGACGGCGGCGATTCGACCTTGATGGAAGTCACGGACGAGTTCACCTTCGGCCAGACGCCGGAGGAAGCCGCCCTGTTGAGCACGCCGGTCGGTTCGACGAACCTGCCCGCCGAGAGCGCGATGACCGGTCTTGCGATCGTGTTCCGCGACCTCGCCGCAGCCGGCATGGCGCGCACGCTCGACTTCGCGCAGCCTGCCGCAACGCCAACGTTGGAAGCGGGCACGCTCGAGGAATATCAGTCGATGCTGCTCAACGACGAATACACCGTCGCGGGCACGGCCGTGGAGACACTCGTCAATGTACGTCTAATCGGCCTCGGCACGATCGTCGTCCGCGATGAAGTCGTCCTCGACTTCGACGCGCTCGGCATCATGCCGTTCGTCGCGAATGACCCGGCCGAAAGCGATCTCGACGACCAGGTCGTCCTGGAAATCGAATCGAACCGCGGCGGCTTGGGCTACGTCGAGTCCATCGTGATCTTCGAAAACGAAGCAAACGACGGCAAGGTTATCCCGCGGACGAACGTCCAGCTCCTCGCCAGCTTTGACGGCGAAGATGAGTTCTTCGTCACGGGCCGCATGCCGGTCGTTACCGAGCCAGGCTTGGTCGATATCGAAGTGACTCTGCCCAGCGGCGCGAGCTTCATACTGGAGAATGCCTTCCAGTTCGAAGCCCAGGAAGGGAAAGATAAGAGTCTACTGTTCCTGCTCCTGGCCCTTGCCGCGATCCTCGGCCTTGCGGCCGCGGGTGACGACGGCGGCGGCGGTGGCCCATGCTTCATCGCGACGGCTGCCTACGGCACGCCTGTTGCCGCTGAGATTGACGTACTGCGCGACGTGCGCGACAGCTACCTGCTCGATAACGCCGTGGGTGCTGCCTTCGTCGACTTCTACTATCAGGTCAGCCCTGCGGTCGCCGATACCGTGGCCCAAAGCCCGGCTTTGGCAGCCCTCGTGCGCCTGATGTTGACGCCGATCATCTTCGCGAGCAAGGCCGTAATGGCCATGCCGGCGGTCAGCGTGGCGATGGCGCTCCTGGTCACGGCCTTGGCGCTGTCACGACGGGTTCGCGCGAAGAAGCTCACAGCGAAGGAAGCCGTATCGTAAGCGGCTGACAAATACCCTCAATCACGCTCCGGCGGGTGGCCAAGCTGCCCGCCGGAGTTCTTCGTTTAGAATGGACCTCGTGGACACCCCGCCGTCGCGAATACTAAAAATCGGCAATCTCGAGTTGGGCCGCATCCCGCGCCTCGCCGCGCCATTTCGTGGCGACGAAGATCGCGCGGCCATCGAGGCGGCCGTAGGCGCCGGCCTCGATATCGCCGAGCTACGAATCGATCTGTTTCAGGATCAATCCCCCGCCAACATCGACGAATTCGCGCGGGGACTCCCTCAAGATTTAGCGATTCTCGCGACTATCCGATCCCAAGCCGAAGGCGGCAATTGGAAGGCATCGGAGTCCGCTCGGCTCGCGCTGTATGAGGCCGTCATTCCCAAAGTTGACGCCTTGGACATCGAACTCTCATCGGAATCGATTGTTCGTCGCGTCATAGCTTCCGCCCACTCATCGGGCAAAATGGTCATCGCATCGTTTCACGATTTCGATGGAACGCCGGATTTCCCGTCTCTGCAGCGGCTCGCCGAAGAAGCACTTTCACACGGTGCGGATGTTCTGAAAATAGCCACCACCGCGCGCAATGCGTCCGACCTCAGACGTCTGGGCGCGTTCACCGCAACCTGCGACAGCATCCCGCTCGTGACGATCTGCATGGGCCCCATCGGCGAAGTCTCACGCGTCCTGTTCCCGGCCCTCGGTTCGTTGTTCACATTCGCGCACCTCGGCGCGCCATCCGCGCCCGGCCAGCTCACTTTGGATGCCACTTCAAAATACTTCGCGGACTTCTTCGACGACTGGCGCGAGGAAAAATCCGCGCGGAATAGGAATCAATCATGAAAGTCATCGTCACGGGCGCCAGCAAAGGCATCGGCCGCGGCATCGCGTCCTACCTCGCGATGGACGGCTTCGAGGTCGGCCTGCTCGCGCGCTCGAAGGACCTGCTCGAAGATTTGCGCCAGTCCATCGAAGAGGAGAAGGGCGTCTGTTTTTCGGCGGCCTGCGACCTGCGCGATTACGACGAAACGCAATACGCCATCGGCGCGCTCATCGATCGCATGAACGGCATCGACGCGCTAATAAACAACGCGGGACTCGTCATCCGAAAAAACGTTTTCGATATCGGCCTCGATGAATGGCGCGCGATGGTCGAGACGAACGTCAACGGCGTGTTCAACGCCACGCGCGCGGTGCTGCGCCACATGAAAGAGCAGCAATCCGGCCATATCCTCAACATCTCGTCGATTTCGGGAAAGGTCCCGCTTCCGGGCGGCAGCGCCTACGCCGCCACCAAATTCGCGGTTACCGGATTCTCGCAATCCCTCTTCCACGAAGTCCGCGAACACAACATCAAAGTCACTACGATCTTCCCCGGCTCAGTCGATTCCGAATCCCACCGCCACGACCCGACGGCCGGTGAATCGTGGAAAGTATCCCCAGAAGAAATCGGCCAAGCCTGCCGCGACGCCCTGCGCCCCGCCCCAGGCACCTGCATCCACGAAATCGAAATCCGCCCCTTGCGAAAGCCCGAGAAGCGACAACAGTGAGAGGCCTTGTTGTGGTGTTGTAACTCCGCGATCTGTGCGAGCACGTGCTCTTCAGTCAAACCCTCGCCCCGATCAAGCTCGGCGAGCGCGGTAAGAATTTTTTCATGTGCTTCGTTTTCCCCGCGCTCAAACTCGTCCAGCAAATCGAGCGCCGTCGCGAGAACGTCTTCCTCGCCGGCGTATCTGCCCGTCGCTATCTTGAGTTGTATACGCTCAGCTATGCGCTCGCTTGGACTCATCATTCCGTCCTTCCAATCGATTGAGCTAGACCGTCACGTTGCCCGAAGACGCCACGCTTCTCATGTGAATTATATCGGCTTGGCTATGAGCGTTCCGAAACCCAGACTGGTTCCCGAAGCCCTCCGCTGGTTCGAATCCCGGATCGACTGAAATTGCAGGTCCCCGCCAAGTACACTCCGTGCTCGTCCATGCACGTGCACGTCGTCCACCAAGTCCATCGTATCGGAGAAGCTCCCAGTGCAACCAATCATTCAAGACGTTATGACCGGCACGTGTTTCGGCTGCGGCTCGCAAAACGAGCACGGCCTGCAGATTAAAAGCACGTGGGATGGATCCGTCGCAACCTGCGTGTGGACTCCGAAGCCCTACCACACCGGCGGGCCCGACTGGGTATACGGCGGACTTATTGCGAGCCTCATGGATTGCCACTGCGCAGCCGCCGCGATGTACACCGCCTACGAAGCCGCGGGCCGCGCCGTGGATTCGGCCCCCCGGCTCTACTACCTCACCGCGTGGCTCAAGGTCGAATACCTCCGCCCGACGCCAATCGGCAAGCCCCTTACGCTCATCGCTAAAGTCGACAAAATGGAAGGCCGCAAAGCCGAGCTAAGCTGCTCGCTCACGGTCGACGAGGTCGAATGCGCCCGCTGCACCTCCCTGTTCATCCAACCCTCAGCGTATCCAAAAACATGACGCGGAACCATCCCCATAAGTCCCCTGCTTCCCATAATTCCCATCCCTAAACGCCCCCGTTTGACTCGCGCTCGCCGCCGCGCGGATACTCCTGCTCATACTCCCCTTCCAGGAGAAACGGCCATGGTCCGCTCACAACGAAATCTAGCGCTAAACGCGATCGCATTTTCGCTCACTGCCGCCCCGACCTTCGCCGCCGCGGATGAACCTCGCCCGACCTACGCCAAAGACGTCGCCGCGATTCTCGATTCCCATTGCGTCGCGTGTCATCGACCGGGCGAAGTCGCGCCGATGTCGTTGCAGTCCTATGAAGAAGTGCGCCCCTGGGTCAAATCGATCCAGAAGCGCGCGCTCGTCGAGAGGTCCATGCCGCCGTGGCACGCAGATCCAGCGTACGGCCATTTCGGAAACGATCGCCGGCTCTCCGAATCTGAATTGACGACGCTATCGCGTTGGATCGATCAAGGCGCGCCGGAGGGAAATCCCGCTGAGCGACCGGAACCGCCGGTCTTCGTCGATGGTTGGTATCTCGGCCAGCCGGACTACATCCTCGAGTTTGACGAGGTCACGATCGACGCGGAAGGACCGGACCGTTTCGAAAATCTCTCAGCGCAAATGAATCTCGGCGAAGATAAGTGGATTCGCGCGATCGAGATTCGCCCGGCCGACAAACGCGCCGTGCATCACACGTTCGCCTATGTGTCCGAAGACGGCGAGAAAATCGGCGGCAAGATTGGCTCCTATTCCATCGCGGGCGGCCCGGCCGTTTTCCCGGATGGCGCGGGACGGCGAGTCCTCAAGGATCAACTCATCGTCGCGAGCGTGCACTATCATCCCTTCGGCACGGCGACGACCGATCGGCTGCGCATCGGATTGTATTGGGCGGACGGTCCCATCAAGCAGGAATCGGTCGCGCTCGCTGTACAGAACACGACCTTCACGATCCCGGCCGGCGCGAAGGACTACGAAGTGCGCGCGAGCCACACCTTCGATTGCGACGCGCAGTTGACCACGCTCGGGCCGCACATGCACCAACGCGGAAAAGACTTCGCGATTTCAGCCGTGTTCCCGGATGGCCGCGAGCAAATGCTCTTGCTCACGCATTGGAATCCCGACTGGAACATCAAGTACGAACTCGCCGAACCGCTCGCGATCCCAGCGGGTACGAGACTCGATCTCGTCGCGCGCTTCGATAATTCGGCCGAAAATCCCAACAATCCCGACCCGACCGACGATCTCACGTTCGGCGTCGAAGAAATGATGATTGGGTTCATCGACTACTTGGTCGACGTCGACAGCGAGTAACGCGTCGCGTGCCGCGGGTCGTCCAAGCCACGGAGACCGAACTGCCCGCGATCGTGGCGATACTGTCCGGGGCGTTCGCGCGCGACCCCGTGTTCGGTTGGTTCGTTAGAAGCGACGCCGGCCGGCGCACGGCGATCGAGCGCATTTTCCGCTCGCAATCGCGATTCTATTTCCCATTTGGCCTGTGTTACCGCACC
>JBGTJY010000412.1:0-6785 GCA_041744855.1 Candidatus Hydrogenedentales bacterium | reverse complement strand
TCGACGGGGCCGTCGGTGGGCGTGAAGACGAGCGAGCCCGCGACGAGCATGCTGTCGTCGGGCTTGGGCGTGCCGGGCGGCACTTGCTTTTTCATCTCCTCCCAGTCCGGAGGGATTTCGGCGGTCGTGACGTAGTTTGTCGCGGCGACGAATTCGGCGAATTGCGCATTGGTGACTTCGTGCTCGTCGATCCAGAAGCCGTCGACACGGACACGATGGGCGGGGCGTTCATTGGGGAAGGCCTCTTCGCTGTCGGTACCCATGGTGAATTCGCCGGCGGGAATCGAGACCATGCCGGGCGGCGCCGGGGTCTGGGCCGCAGAAATGGAAGAGCGTGTCCGATCGTCCGTGCCCGCGTCGCCTTCCTGTACGCCGCACGCGAAACAGGACAGCACAGACAGCGCGCAAACGGCTCTACCAAGGAGTGAATGCAGTTGATTCGCGTAAACAATTCGTTTATTGTTGTATGCGTGATTCGAACCTTTGCCGATACTGAATTGGAGCAATTCTATGAGACGGGAAAATCCCGCCATGTGCCGCCCGAGGTTCAACGGCGCGCGATGATGCGGCTCATTCAATTGAACGCGGCCACACAGATCGAGGACTTGAGGACTCCGCCGTCCAACCGGCTCGAACGATTGAAAGGAAACCGGGTTGGGCAATGGAGCGTTCGTATTAATGATCAGTGGAGGGTCTGTTTTCGGTTCCACCGTGGCGACGCCTACGAAGTCCAAATCGTTGATTATCATTGAGGATTTTGTCATATGCCTAACAAACCTTTGAACGCAATTCATCCGGGCGAATTTCTCGCGGAGGCACTGGAAGAGTTGAATCTCTCGCAGGCGTCGTTTGCGCGGGCGATCGGAGTCTCGCCGATGCGAATCTCGCACGTAGTCACGGGTGCGCGGCCGATCACCGCGGAATTGGCGCTGCGTTTTGGACGTGCCTTCAATCAAACCGCACAGTATTGGCTCAATCTTCAGGCGGACTATGACCTGAAGACCGCGGCTGCGAGCATCGGGCGCAGACTGAAATCGATTCGTCCTATTACTCACGCGTGAAACCTTACTCGCAGGTCGAATTGCACCCGTTTAGAATTCCATCTGGACGCGGACTCCTCAGACCCACGTGGAATCGTTGTTATCGTTTGAACTTTGAACTCCGATCGACGGGACTGGTTGAGGAGCCGCCGCGGCCCGAATCGGACCGCGGCGACGCGCGATACTATGTCGAGCGCACGGTGGTTAGCCGCGCGCGAATGAGGTTAGCGGAGATCGCTGACGGGGTCGCCCGGCGCCAGCGCTTCGTAACGGATGTAGTCGAGGCCGATGTTGACGCCGACGAAGAGGCCTTCGTTTGCGCCCTGGTAGACGGCGACGCCACTATCGAAGGGCGCTGCCGCAGCCGCACCAGCATCGCCCGCAACCACCGATGCCGACACGGAGCCGGTGAGCTGACGGTTCTTCAAGCGTTCGAGCTGATCCGCGTCTTGCAGCACGGCGAGCAGACGGAATCCTTGAACGCCTGCTTGAAGCCCGATCGAGCCGGTGTTGATCATGGCCCAACCGACTTGCGTGCCGTCGGCGGTGCACACGACGCCGCGACCCGCTTGTCCGCCGCTAATCAGGATGCCCCACTTCGCGACGTCGGGGAACACGACGAATCCGCCGGACGAATTAATCTGATCGGACAACCCGACGACGGAGCGTTCGAACCAACTCGTGGTCCAGCGCGCTTCTTCGACCAATCCGGACTGGCGATCGGCGCGCGGGGTGGTCGCGCAGTTGGATAGCGTGCCCACGAGCACTGCGGCGATGACAACTAGGTACGACGACGAGATTTTCTTGCGCATGTGGATTTCCTTCCGTTTGATGGTTGGGCCTTGCATGGTCAGAGGTTTTCCGAGCCCTATTCAGGGCAGGGATGACCAACTCTAACATTTTCGCGCATCGGTGCAACGTTTCGCGTCAGGGCGACGCGGAGAACAGCCTTGTACCCACGGTGGAACCATGCGTGATCGAATCACTCCGTGAATATCGTATTCCAGTCCTTTTTCATATCCACGATGGTCCAACCCTTTGCCGTGCCTTCGTCGAGCGCCTTATCAAGTTTACCAATGTGAGAGTCGCGATCATACGCCCATTCGCGATCGGCGTCGGTGTGGTGCACGATCAGGGCGAAACGGGGGCCATCGCCCGCCATCGTCCATTGCAGCATTTGTAGATCGCCGTCGGAATTGCCGAAGGCCATGATGGGCCGCCGGCCGATGACTTGTTGAATCCCGACGGGCTTGCCTTCTTTGTCGTCGACGAGATCAATCTCGGGCAACTTCACGAGCACGGGCGTATCGCCGCGCATTTCGAATTTGAGTTTGCCGCGGCTGCCGACGACTTGCTCGGGCGGAATGGCATAGACGCGCTCGACCCACGGGCGCATGAACTCGACACCGCCGCCGGAGACGATGAAGGTTTTGAATCCGTTCTCACGCAAATAGTCCAGCAGTTCCCGCATGGGTTGATAGATCATTTCCGTGAAGAGCTTGCCGGACTTCGGGTGTTTCGCGGTCGTGATCCAGTCGTCGACGATTTTCGAAAACTCTTCGGTCGTCATGCCCGCGTGCGTGGCCATGACAAGTCCGACGATTGCCTTCTCGCCGCCGGCTAACGCTGCGTTTACATCGCCGGCCAGGACGGACTTGAAGGGTTCCGCGTCTTTCCATTCTGGATGTTGCGGCGCGAGCGCTTTGACGCGGTCTATCGCGAAGAGGAGTTGAAAGTAGAGCGGCTGCTCCGACCAGAGCGTGCCGTCGTTGTCGAAGACGGCGATGCGTTCCGCGACTGGCACGAAATCCGCAGAGCCCTCCTTCGTCACTTTTGTGACGAAATCGGTGATCGCTTTTTTCGAGGCGCTGTCGTTCCATGATGTTAAGGGTTCGGCGGCGTGCGCGAACGCGGCGCATAGCGCTAGCGAAGCGAGAGCGAAAATGAAAGGCGTGGTTTTCATTGGGAATCCTTTCAGAAAGTGATAGCTACGACCGCGCGTCATGCGTTAAGGCGCGTCGCCTCGCGATGAGGGGCACCCGCCGCCATATCGGCGGCGGGTGGAGAAACTTTGTCGTCTGGCGGTGTGGACGCGGCCCGGCTAGTGGTTAGCACCGGTTGACTGAAGTTTTTCGAGGACGTGGTCCAACGAAAAACTTCCTGGTTTTGGCGCGGCGGGAAGTCCTGATAGGTGGCTAGGTGGTTTGCGACGTAGGCTTGCGCCGGGACGAGTGCAAACGCGTGTTCGACGCGCCACCGGTGATAGTCGCCCGCGTCTGTCTGCGCGCGCTCAAACGGATCGGCGCGAAGGTCGATCAATTTCGGGAAGCGCAGCGTCACGAGTGGGTCTTGCCACACATCGAGTCCCTCGGCGCGCTGTTCCATGAACACGAGCTTCCACCGCTCGTAGCGCAGGCCGGCGAGACTGCCTTCGTCCGTCCAGTAGAAGTATTCCTGACGTTTTCCTTGACCCGCGCCGGAGAGGACATCGCGCTGGTCGTATCCGTCGAGATGGACCTTGAAGGTCTTATCATTCGCTTTGTATCCCTTCAACAGATCTTCCTTCACGGTCGGATTCCCCGCTGCCGCGACCAACGTCGGCGCGAAATCTTCATGCGAAGTGATGTGGTTGATTTCCGTTCCCGGCTTGATCACGCCGGGCCAACGCATCACGCAGGGCACGCGATAGCCGCCTTCCCAGTTGGTGTTCTTCTCGCCTTTGAACGGCGTCGTGCCGCCGTCGGGCCAGGAGAACACCTCGGCGCCGTTATCGGTGGTCCAGATCACGATCGTGTTGTCGGCGATGCCCAGCGAGTCGAGCTGGTCGAGCAACTGACCGACGCTACCGTCGTGCTCGACCATGCCGTCCGCTTGGATTCCCAAACCGGTTTTTCCTTTGGATTCGGGTTTCAAGAAGGTGTAGATGTGCATGCGCGTAGAATTGAACCAGCAGAAAAACGGCTTGTCCGCCTTCGCGTTGCGATCGATGAAGCTCATCGCCGCTCCGAGGAATTCCTCGTCGACGGTCTCCATCCGTTTCTTCGTGAGCGGGCCGGTGTCCTCAATGGTTTGTTTGCCGACGCGGCCGAACCGCGGGTCTTCCGTGTCGTCATCTTCTGTTGTCGCTGCGGTCTTCAGCACACCGCGTGGGCCGAACTTCGCTTTGAATTCGGGATTCTTCGGGTAGTCCGGATTCTCCGGCTCGTCTTCGGCGTTGAGGTGATAGAGGTTGCCGAAGAACTCATCGAAACCGTGGACGGTTGGAAGAAATTCGTTGCGATCGCCGAGATGATTTTTGCCGAACTGGCCGGTTGCATATCCCTGCGGCTTCAGCAAATCTGCGATGGTCGGGTCCTTTTCGGACAGGCCTTCTTTCGCGCCGGGCAGGCCGACCTTCAATAGCCCGGTGCGAAAACAACTCTGTCCGGTGATGAACGCCGCACGACCCGCGGTGCAGGATTGTTGCGCGTAGTGGTCCGTGAATATCGCGCCTTCCTTTGCTATGCGATCGATGTTGGGCGTGCGGTAACCCATCATGCCGCGATTGTAGGCGCTCACGTTCCAGTAGCCGATGTCGTCTCCGAAGATGACGAGGATATTCGGCTTTTTTGCGTCTTGCGCCGTTGCTTCGCCGGTTGCCGCGAGCAACGCGCCTGTGAGCGCCGCGAGAACTGCCAGTGTCGAACGATGTGTGTACATAAGCTCCCCTTTCCGTTGTGCTCATTACTTGTTGCCAAAGACAATACTGTCGACATGGTCGACAGACGTGTGGGTGGATGCAGCAGCGGGGCTAGTCTACCATCGGCATCAGAACACGTCGATTGAAAAGTACCAACAGGTTCAATAACCTGATCCGATATTAGTATTTTTTCGTAATTGCGCTATTTTCGAGCATCCGTCAAGCGCCGTACATTGAACTCCCGCAGACGCAGCGATTCGGATTCAGAGCGAGACGCAGTGTTGTGTCTATAGGTCCCCGCGTTCAATTAGTATTTCTCGGGCACGAATTTCCGGCCCTCCAACGACGCTTGATCGTCATAGGCCTTTTTCATGGAGCGGTCGGGCAGCTTCACTTTTTCGAGCGGTACCTCCTCGTATGGAATCAGGTTGAGAATGTGCCGGATGCAACTCAGCCGCGCGCGCCGTTTGTCGTCCGAGCGAAGGATGTGCCACGGGGCCCATTCCGTGTCGGTGGCATCCAGCATGCGATCGCGGGCGCGCGAGTAGTCGAACCATTTGGTGCGCGAAGGCAAATCCATCGGGCTGAGTTTCCATTGGCGCAGCGGGTCTTCGATGCGGGCCTCGAAGCGTCGTTTCTGCTGCTCGTCGCTAGCCTCCAGCCAAATCTTGATGAGCTGAATACCGCTGTCCACCATGTAATGTTCGATCTCGGGGCACACTTTGAGAAAACTCTCGTACTGTTCTTTGGTGCAAAAGCCCATCACGTGCTCGACACCCGCCCGGTTGTACCAGCTTCGATCGAAGATGACGATCTCGCCCGCCGCGGGGAAATGCGTCATGTAGCGCTGTATGTACATTTGCGATTTTTCGCGGTCCGACGGCGCAGGCAATGCGACCACTCGGAACACGCGCGGACTGACCCGTTCGGTTAGCGCTCGAATGGTGCCGCCTTTACCCGCGGCGTCGCGGCCCTCGAATAGGATGATGGCCCGCAGGCCCTTGTGCTTCACCCACTGCTGGAGATGACACAATTGGGCCTGGAGTTTTCGAAGCTCCTTATCGTAGTCCTCGCGCTTGAGTTTTTTTTGTTCTTTCTGTGCGTGCTTGTCAGACATCGAAGTTCCTTCCCAGGATCGGGGTTCAGATACACGGGGTCGTATATAGTGGAGTTCAACGGGATGAACGATCAATCGTGCAATAGATGCGTGCCGCCTACGCGCCGAACTGCCGCAAATGATAGTCGGTGTGAACCCCATGGACGCGGCGCCACTTCTTGAGTGAGATTCGGCCCAGCATGGGCTCAAGTACGATGCGTCCGGGATCGTCGTTCGATCGTTCGACAAACCGGCGCATCGATTCGATCAGGAGCGCGCGTTCGGATTCGACGTTGTCGGCGGAATGCTCCAGGAATTGCGGTGAGGCCCTGATTTTGCCTTTTGGCCAATTCGTCCAGACACGAAACAAGAGAACCCACAACAGCGGCATCAACCAAGCGCGGCTCTCGTCCGTCACCTCGCGCTCTTCGAGGGATATCTCGAACACGATGCGCAGGTGGGCGAGCATCTGAGCGACGGACATCGTGCCCCACTGGCGGGGGCGGGTTGGCCCAATGGTATTGACGCGCTGTTCAAATTCTGCCAGCGTGCTTGAGTCGAGATCGATTTTGGCCAATAGCCGCTTTCCTTATCGGGGATAGTAAGGTTTGCGAAAATTGTATATCGTTTATTGGGCGTTGTCATTGCCGATCTCGCGACGCCGGTAATGCCGCCGGAGATCCTCGGCGATTTTCTCGAGTTGCTGGGGAGAAAAGTCCTGCCGGTAAAACCTGCAGAACGTTTCGATGTGAATTTCTTCAGCGGTTGCGTTAGTTACATCATTCTCCCTACAACTTTCGACTCACTTTGGGCGTCACTCAATGCCGCCGTGCCGATCGCCTTTGTGAACGAGCCTGTTTATCGCGACGAAAAAGAAGCCCGTGGACAATCCACACATCAGGATTCCGGTCAGTCCTTCCAGGGGGCCGAAGAGTCTCCATTCCTGCGGCAGCACGAAATCGCCGTATCC
>JBGTJY010000411.1:0-2480 GCA_041744855.1 Candidatus Hydrogenedentales bacterium | reverse complement strand
CGCCGTGTTGGGGCTCGGCTGCGCCGCTCACGGCGGCGAAGCAAAACGAGACTAGACTGAAGAAGGATGCGCGAATCATGAACCTCACCGGTTGCTTGTTCGGAGTTTTGCCTTCAGGCGGGCGGAACTCCAAACCTTGCGCAAGCATCAAGAGTATCAAATGTCACCAAAACGCAGAAACGCGTGTCTAACCGGCGGTGAACATGGATCACAGGAGACGCAGCATGATTCGTACCGGCTTAGCTTTTTTGATTGGGATTACGTGCGTTGCTACCGCGCCGGAGGCGGATATCGTCACGGGAGAAATCGCCAACAAGCTCGACGCGTATCTGAAACGCCTCGAGGCCAATGGATTCTCGGGCGCAATCATGGCGACGGGACCTGAATTCAATCTCGTTCGAGGCTATGGCTTTGCTGACCGCGAGGCGAACCTCCCTGTGAGCACCCACACCGTCTTCGACATCGGTTCGCTCACCAAGCAATTCACCGCGGCTGCGATCATGAAGCTCTGGGACGAGGGCAAGCTGCAGCCGGGCGACACGATCGACCAATACTTCGAGAACGTGCCCGAGGACAAACGGCTGATGACGATTCATCATTTGCTAACGCATACCGCAGGAATGCGCGACGTATTCGGCGGCGATTATGAAGTGATGGAACGCGACGAATTCGTTAAGCGCGCATTGGAGGGTAGTTTGAAGCGGCCCGTTGGCGAGCGCTACATGTATTCGAATGCGGGGTATAGCCTGCTCGGCGCGATCATCGAGAAAGTTTCGGGCATGGGTTTCGAGGAGTATCTGCGCAAATCATTTTTCGAACCGCTCAACATGGCGCAGACCGGCTACGTGTTGCCGCAATGGGATAAATCGAAACTCGCGGTGGGGTACGTCGAGGGGAAACGCTGGGGCACGCCGATGGACCACCTGTGGGCCGACGACGGACCCTACTGGAACCTGCGATGCAACGGCGGCATTTTGTCGACGGTCGCCGACATGAGCACCTGGCACGCGGCGTTGTCGACGGACCGCGTGCTTTCGGAGCGCGCCCGCGAGCGCATGTTCACGCCATTCGCGGATGAAGGCGGCGGTCGCTCGCACTACGGCTACGGATGGAGCGTCGTGAAATCGAGTTACGGCGGCACACTGATCACGCACAACGGCGGCAACGGCATATTTTTTGCCGACTGTTATCGCTACATCGACAACGACGTCTTTGTCGTGGTGATGACCAACGCCGCCGAAGAATTCGACGATCGCGTCGTGCCGCTTCTGGCGATCTGTTACGGAAAGGAAACGGAGTTGCCACCGCTCGACCCGCCGGCGTGGAAGACCGACACAGCACGCTAAGCGTTAAGCGTCGTCGGCCAAACGTCATTCCTGCGCAGGCAGGAATCTCTCCCTACGATTTCGGCGCTTCGGGTCCGCGCGGGAGATTCCTGCCTGCGCAGGAATGACATTGTACTATTCGTTGGCTGCGGCTTGCTCCAGTTTTCGAATGTCGAACTTCTTCATTTGCAACATGGCCTTCATTGCGCGCTCGGCTTTCTGGCGATCTTTGTGCTGTAACAATTCCTGGAGAACCGTCGGGACGACCTGCCACGATACGCCGAATTTGTCCTTGAGCCAGCCGCATTGTTGCGCGTTGGGATCGCCGCCTTCGTTGAGCTTCTCCCAGTAGTAGTCGACTTCTTGTTGGTTCTGACAGAGCACTTGCAACGAGATGGCTTCGTTGAACTTGAAGTCCGGTCCGCCGTTCAGCGCGACGTATCGCTGCCCCTCAATCTCGAACTCGACGGTGAGCACCGAACCCGCCTCGCGCTGGTGAATCTCGTGTCCCTCTTTCGTGTAGCGCGCGATCGAAACAATCTTCGAGTTCTTGAAGATGCCCGTGTAAAAATTCGCCGCTTCCTCCGCGTTGCTATCGAACCACAGGCACGGGACGATCTTCTGCATGACGGAACGCCTCCAAATAACCTAGACAAGATTGAGAAGTTGCACAAGCTTACTGCGCGGAAAACATCCTGTAAATTTTGTGAATCGTGTCTGGGTATGCAATACCTGTGCCTTGGTTCGCTCAAGAACGCTGTAGGTCTCGTTTGAGAACGCGCGGCGCTTAAGGCTATTCGGAGACGACTACGCTCCGCTATATTACCCGTCGAATCAACCGGAGATCGCACCCATGGGTCTTATGCAAAAAGTCGGCATCATCTGGAATTACTGGGACGCCAAAGAAGCCCCCGCCATCACGTTCATCTTCCGCGCGATACTAATCCTAATCGTCGCGGCCATCGGATATGGGCTGTGGCGGCTGTTCGATTGAGTACGCCCGAGACCGTATGAGGATACCCCTGCAACACTGACCTCTCGCCCAACATCGCGCCTCCTGCACGAACGCGCGTAATCGTGACCTGGTCCTTCCGCACCTCGACGGTCCCATTCATCACGAGATGAATTCGGCGCTGGGCACCCTCGTGTCTAATT
>JBGTJY010000410.1:0-1576 GCA_041744855.1 Candidatus Hydrogenedentales bacterium | reverse complement strand
GCCGCTTCGACGACCGACATTATGGCCACCAGCGGGTCACATTCCTAGCAGCATCCCACGTCTTTCGAGCACCTGCTGGTCCCGTTAGCGTCACGAGCACTGGCGCTAACGAGGCGAGGTAGTCCCATAGCTCCGGCCGCGGCTGGTTCATTAGAAAAGGAATTGCTCGATGCCAGAGCTTCTCGACGAGGGGTTTGGACTCTCGCGCCGCTCTCATCGCCAGAGCGCCGAGCTCTTCGCTATCTGTCCAGTTCCGGTGGTAATACAGTGTCGTCGTCACGCGCCGCCACGCATCTTCGAGGTACTCACGGTGGCGCGGGGCGGGGAGATGACCCGCCAATGCAACGAGTGATTTGATATAGTGCGTGTCATGCTTCTCAGTCAGTGCGGCTATACGGATTGCGTCCTCCACCCGACCCATCCGAGCGAGAAGCCCTGCCAGTTCGGGTGCGCCCCAGGTCAGGTAGCCGATATCACGCGCGATCCCATCAGCAATCTCTAACGCGAGCTTCCCGAGGGACGGAGTGAGGGTGTCGGCCGACGAAAGATACGTTAGTGCGTCATGCGCTTCAGCATCCTTGAGCAAACCGACAATCAATTCCTCGATTTGCGTTCGCCGCTCGGGGTCGCCGGTCAGCGCCGCGGCGCTTGCAAGCCCGCCGATGTCGTACGTCTCCCAGTCCTTTGCTTTCAGTACGGCATCAGCAACTTGTCCCCCAGACCAAAGGCGGGCAAATATTCCCGGCGCGCCGCAGATGCCGAGCGGATTGCTGTTCGCGACGTCGCGCCCTATTTCAACTGCCCGTGCGTGGTGAGACTGTGGTACGGCTTCGAGGCCCTCGACGAAGAGCCACAGCGCTTTCGCCGTCTTTCTATGCACGTCGATCGCGCCGGAGAAGTGAAGGTTCGCTCGGTCGATCCGATTCTGCAGATGAATTTGCGCTGCCACCAGATCGTTGATGAGCTGGTCCGGATCGACGGCACCCCGGGTGCTCGCCACGGCGAGTCGAAGCAGCGGGTCGTGCAGATGCTCATGGAGCCGTTTTGCCAAGTCCCGGGGCGCCGCCTTCGCGATCTCATGCATGACTTCAGGCCATGCTGCAGTCTCGACGGAAGGATCGAATAGGTACTCGGACATCTCGTTCGGCGCTTGGGCAGCAAGACTCAGCAGAAACTTGACTTGTGCCGGACGGTCGTCGATCCGCTCGCATTCGGTCCGCAGGTCGTCGAGTTCCTCGATACTCAGGTACGGTGCCATTGCTGACGCGCTCTTGGCATGGAAATCCATGAAGGCGCGCGTCTTCATGAGGGATGCCACCGCATCACGACCGTTTCCAAGCTCGGCCCAACGTGGTAGTAAGTAGCTGAGCAGGATTGGGTCGCAAACCTCGCTGGCCACGCCGAGCGCGATGAGATGCTTCTCGCCGAGAAATGGGGCCACTTTCTCTGCGTAGGTCCTTTTGACCTCACCGTGCAGCAACTCCCACATACCATCGATGTCACCGTGCTGACCCGCGCGGGAAGCGAGAGCGATCCTCGCATCATCCTCCAATAGTAATAGGCGCTCCTTGACCAA
>JBGTJY010000409.1:0-2975 GCA_041744855.1 Candidatus Hydrogenedentales bacterium | reverse complement strand
CGCCCACGCCCCGCTGTTGCGCACGCAGAATCGTTCACCGGCCCGCCCGCGGAAGTAGGCCTCGCCGCCCGTCGCGCCATAGAGCGCCACGTTCCCGACGATCATGTTTTCCTCGGGTACGAACGTGCATTCCTTCGGCGGCTTCACGATGATCTTGCCGCCCGAAAGACCCTTCCCCACGTAGTCGTTCGCCTCGCCGGTCACGTTGAGCGTGATGCCCCTAATCGCGAACGCGCCGAAGCTCTGGCCCGCGACTCCGTGGCAATCGATGCGCACGGTATCCTCGGGCAAGCTGCCCGTGTACATGCCGAGCCGGTGCCGCCGCGTCAGCTCGCTCGAGAGCATCGTGCCGACCGTGCGGTTGTGATTGCCGATTTCGACGTAGAAATGCGTCGGCGCCTGGCGCTCGAGCGCGGGCTTCGCCTTTTCCATCAGGAAATGGTCCAGCGCGCCCGCCAGTCCATGGTCTTGCCTCTTGCTGTGGTAGAGCGTTTCGTTTTCCCACGGTTCGGCGCTACGGAGCACCCGCGTCAAGTCGAGCGTCCGCGCCTTCCAATGTTCCGGCAACGGGTCGTATTCAAGCATGTCCGCGCGGCCAATCATATCGTTGACCGTGGCCACGCCGAGCTTCGCCATGATCCGGCGCAAATCCTCCGCAACGAAAAAGAAGTAGTTGACGACGTGTTCCGGCTTGCCCGCGAATTTCGCGCGGAGGTCGGGATCCTGCGTCGCGATACCGACCGGGCAGGTGTTCAAATGACACTTCCGCATCATGATGCAACCCGCGACGATCAGCGGCAGCGTCGAGAAGCCGATCTCGTCCGCGCCGAGCATGAACGCGATCGCCACGTCGCGGCCCGTCTTGATCTGGCCGTCCGTCTGAACGCGAATCCGGCTACGCAAATTGTTCTCGACGAGCACCTGGTGCGTTTCAGACAGACCCAGTTCCCAGGGCAAGCCCGCGTGCTTGATGGAACCAAGCGGAGACGCGCCTGTTCCGCCTGAATCACCGCTGATAAGTACTAGGTCTGCCTTGCCTTTCGCCACACCCGCGGCAATCGTTCCCACGCCGACGCACGAAACAAGTTTCACTGAAACGTTCGCGTGGATGTTCGCGTTCTTGAGATCATGGATCAGTTGCGCGAGGTCTTCAATCGAATAAATGTCATGGTGCGGCGGGGGCGAAATGAGCTCGACGCCCGGCGTCGAATGCCGCACGCGCGCAATCTCCGCGTAGACCTTGTGCCCCGGGAGCTGTCCACCTTCGCCAGGTTTCGCACCCTGGGCCATCTTGATCTGTAGCTCGGCGGCGTTCACGAGATACTCGTTCGTGACGCCGAACCGGCCCGACGCGACTTGCTTGATCGCGCTGCGGCGCCAGTCCCCGTTGCGCTCGCGGTAGAATCGCCGCGGATCCTCGCCGCCTTCGCCCGTGTTGCTGCGGCCGCCGATGCGGTTCATCGCGATGGCCAGCGTCTCGTGCGCCTCCTTGCTAATCGACCCGAAGGACATCGCGCCGGTACAGAATCGCTTGACGATCTCGGCAGCCGACTCGACCTTCTCGAGCGGGATTTCATCGCCCGGCTTGAATTTCATCAACCCGCGCAACGTAGCGACCTGCCGATTGCGGGAATTGACCGTTTCCGCGAATTCCTCGTACGTTTTCCAACTATTATTCTGCGTGGCGTGCTGAATTTTCGCGACCATTTCCGGGTTAATCATGTGGAACTCGCCGCGATGACGCCAGCGATAAATCCCACCCGGGTCCAGCCGACGCGGCCGCGCGACCCGTTCGGGGTACGTGATCCCGTGGCGAATTAACGTCTCGCGCCCGACTTCCTGAATCCCGATACCCTCGACCCGCGACGCCGTGCCCGTGAAGCAGCGCTGGACGAGCGCCGTGCTGAGCCCGACCGCTTCGAATATCTGCGCCGAACGATAGCTGTGCTGCGTCGAAATGCCGATCTTCGACATCGTCTTCAGCAGACCCTTCTGGCACACCTTGATGTACGTCTCGATCGCCTTGCCGACGTGGTCCTGGTCTTCGACGATGACTTCACGCCGAATCTGGTCCTCGATCGTTTCGTACGCGAGGTACGGATTGATCGCACCCGCGCCGTAGCCGGTCAGCAGGCACATGTGCATCACTTCGCGCGCCTCGCCAGTCTCGACGATCAGCCCGCACAACGTCCGCTTGCCCTGCCGAATCAGGTGCTGGTGCACGCCGCCGACGCCGAGCAAACTTGGCAGCGCGGCCTTCTCCTGACCCACGCCGCGGTCGGAAAGGATCAGCAGCGTATAGCCGTCATCCACCGCCTTCTCCGCTTCCGCGCAGATGCGATCGAGCGCCTTCTCGAATCCTCCCGGACCTTCCTTCGCGCCGACGAGCATCGAAATCGTCGTGGCTTTCAGTCCGGGCTTTTTGAGTTCGCGGATGAACTGAAGCTGCTCGTTGGTGATGATCGGTGAATACAGGTGCAATTGCTGCGCGTGTTCCGGCGTCTCTGCGAGCAGATTCCGCTCGCGCCCGATCGTCGTTTCAAGCGTCATGACGATCTCTTCGCGGATCGGATCGATCGGCGGATTCGTCACCTGCGCAAACAACTGCTTGAAGTAATTGAAGAGGGGTTGCGGCCGGTCTGAAAGACACGCGAGCGGCGTGTCCGTGCCCATCGACCCAATTGCCTCCTCGCCGTTTGCCGCCATCGGCAGCATAAGCATCCGGACATCTTCATCCGTATAGCCGAAAGCGCGCTGCCGCAAAAGAATCGTGTCGTGGTCCGTACCGTGCACCCGAGGCGGATCGGCCAGATGATCCAGAACAATTTGATTCTCTTTGAGCCACTCGCCGTAAGGCTGCTGCCCCGCAAGCTTCCCCTTGATCTCCTCGTCGGGAACAATGCGCTTTTCGTTCAGGTCTACCAGCAGCATGCGCCCGGGCTGCAAGCGGCCTTTCATTTTTACTTCTTCGGGCT
>JBGTJY010000408.1:0-6232 GCA_041744855.1 Candidatus Hydrogenedentales bacterium | reverse complement strand
TACGATTCTATGACGCCTGGAATCGCGGTACTGAAACTAAAGCGTCGAGAGTAGATGGCTCTTAAGGTTTGTGCGCCGGAGGTGGGCCAGTGGCCCGCCTCCGGCGATTCGTACTTCTAGCAAGGACGCTGGCGCGCACGCAGGGGATGGGACGCAGCCGCGAACCAGTTGGCGGGCCGCGAACCAGTTCGCGGGCCGCGAAGCAGTTCGCGATCGTAAGCACGCTTCAACGGATTGCGCGTAAGCGTGTTAGAATGCGCGCCAATCCGCGCGATTCAGCGCTGTTTTTCTCGTAGCTTCCGGTGAAACATCAGGAGCCGAAGACGTGCCCGGACTCAGTATCGGCGACATGGTGGCCGATCGATATGAGATCATCCGCCAATTGGGACGGGGCGGGATGGGCGTGGTCTACCTGGTCAATGATCACTTGACGGATCAGCAGATCGCGCTCAAGACGCTCCTCCCCGAGTACATGTCCAATCAGCGCGCCGTCCAACGGTTTATTCAGGAAGTGAACGCGGTACGGCGGCTCGACCACCCGTGCATCGTCAAAATAATGGACGCGCGCCAGCTCGACAACTTGCTGTACTACACGATGGAATATGTCGAGGGAAAGAGCTTGCGCGAGTGGATGCAACGCAAGAAGCGATTCGGCATCGGCTCGACGGTACGGGTGCTGAGCCTGCTGTGCAGCGCGTTGGAACACGCGCACAAGTACACCATTCATCGCGACATCTCGCCGGAAAACGTCATGGTGTTGGCGAACGGCAACGTCAAGCTGCTCGATTTCGGCCTGGCCAAATTGAACGACAACCAGGCGTCGTTCACGCGCGTGGGCGTCAGCCTGGGGAAGATTCAGTACAGCTCCCCCGAGCAACGCATGGACGCGAAGAACGTCGACCTCCGCGCGGACCTCTACTCCCTAGGCGTGATGTTCTACGAAATGCTGGCGCATCAATTGCCGAAGCCCGGGCAACCCTTGTCCGTACTCGTCCCCGAGTTGCCGCCGGAGTGCGACCAGTTTGTGGAGAAGGCGATGGCCGAGGACCCGGACGAGCGGTTTACCAGCGCCGATGAATTTCGCGAGGCGCTGATGCGGGTCTATGAGATATCGAAAATGGATCGCGGGGCGGTAAAGCGCGAGGCTGTCGCGACGCAGCTCAAGCAGCGGAAAGCGAGGAACGGCCTGTGGGGCAGAATCCGCGCGCTCGTCGCGCGAATCGTTCCTAGTCGGCGCTGACCCCGGCTTACGCTGACGCCGGGAGGGACGCGCTCCCGCGCGTCCTGGCGAACGCACAAGACCAAGTCACCATGCCCACCGCTACGAAGATCATCAAAAACTCCGTAACCGCGTTTGACCCTGGCATCGTTGTCGAGCCGCTCGCTTCGCAACCGCTGGGATCGTCTCTCGGTATGAATCTTCCCAAGGTGAATTCGAAATCGTCCACGCTACCCTCGACTTCAACCGACCGCTGCGCCACGCCGTCGGCAATGCCTAGAGCGGAAACGCGAACCGTATAAATTCCAAACCGCAATCCGGTCACGCTGTAGTTTCCGAGCGCGTCGGTCTCCGTTGTGTAGGCGATCGCGCCGCCCTCGACCTTAACCGTGACGCGCGCGCCCACGAGCCCGCGCACGAGCAACTGACGGCCGTCAAATACGCGGCCGGAAACGCTACCCTCGCCGGGATCGATCGGTACGAGATTGAGGTTGATTGTCTGGGAAGCCGCGCCCGCGGTGGTAACGACTTGATCCTCGTAGCCAAGCGCGCTGTACGTCACCATCGCCGAGGGATCATTTCCATTCAGCAACAATTGATACCGGCCCGTGGCGCAGGTGTAGGTCTCCCCCACTCTGCGCTGGCCGACCGTCGCGAGCACCTGCACGCCCGCCAGCTCCGATCCAGATTCCGCGTCGGTGATTCGGCCTTCCACTACATCGAATCCACTGCTCGATCGGCGCGACAGCTCGAAAGAGATGCGCCGCTGCGTGGAGGGCTCGACCGATCCCTCGCCGGATTTCGAAATGAAGCTTGGCGCGTATACATTCAGGGTATTCCGTCCGGGTGGGAGTCCGTCGATCTGGTAAGTGCCGTCCAACGCCGACGGGCCGATCGCGAGCGAACCGGTGTTGGATTCGGCCAGCACGAGGGCGCAGGGCACCGGACGCGATGAGGCCAACTCCCGGATCGTGCCTACGATCAGTCCGGGACATTCCCCGTCGGCGAACACGCGTAAGCCATCGTCTAAAAGCGGCAACACGACCGAGCAAAGGCTGTCGTTGCTCAACGGGTTGCCGCGCAGGTCGATCGTTGCGCCCAGCGGAAAATCGTCGATGCTCAACAAGGGTCCTGCGTCGCGAATTTCGTTGTCGTTCAACTCCAGGACGCTCGGGCCAATCAAGTTCGCCAACGCGCTGATCTGCGTGATCATGTTCATGCCGAGACGGAGTTGGTTTAGCCCGCGAATTTCGCGCAATGCCGCGACGCTCGTGATCATGTTGCCCGTCAGGTCGAGCAGTTCGAGGTCAGTCAACCCTGCGATGGGGCCGAGGTCGGAAACAAAGTTGCCGGCCAGATCGAGCTCGCGGAGTTGGGTGAGATCGGCGAGGGGAACTAGATCTTCGACATCGTTGCCGGGCAGAACGAGAACTTCCAGGTTTACGAGGAATTCGATGCCGGCGAGGCTGTCGATTTGGAGTGGGACTCCCACGATTTCCGTAATCGTCGCCAGTCGCGGATCGGCATCGTCGATGGGTTCATCGTTGGGGATGTTCAACTGCGCGCGGACGAGCAGCTCGAGGCCCGCGCTGCCGAACACAATGGGCTCCGCCGCACAGACACCCCACCCCAGCGCCGCGGCAAACACGGCGGTCAAAGTCCCGAATCGCATATCGCGCCCCCGTGAGTTAAAAGACGAAGCACCACCGGCGAGCCGGCTCAGTTGCACTTGGAGTCGGTTGAACTTCGATTTTGAATGTGGCCCCGCGCTCTGCGCGAATAGACGCATTTCGCGCCCCGCTATTCACGATACCCCCGAGGGCGCGCGGCGTCACGCGGTCACTGCTTCCTCTGTGGATACCGCCCGGGGGGTGTCGGGTTGCGTGCACCACCAGGCCCATAGCGCAAAGAGGACCTGAACGGGCAGCCGGACCCACAGCGCGACGATGGAAATCTCCGCGAATTTCGTCGATGCGTAATCGAGCATGTGCAGGTGAACCATCATGAACACGATGAGGTGCGCGTAAATGAACCAAGCGCCCCATTTCATGGTCCTCGGGAATGCGACCAGAACGCCCGCGATGATCTCCGTGATGCCGCTCAGGTATACCAGCTCGAGGTGCCACGGCAGGTAACCCGGCATCAAGTTCGTGTAGAAATTGGGATTGACGAAATGGTTCACGCCCGCGATGACCCAGAAGGCGACGAGCAAGATCTTCAGCCCGAATTTTAGCTTCGCCTTCATCGCCCGCGCTCCCGTGCCAGATATGAACCAATTTCGCCCGCCTAGAATCCGGAGACGATAGCCGAGCGTTGCGATAAACTCCAGCGCATTCTCGCGACGCGATCCCATCCTGTTCGCGATCTCACAATTGGCTGCTCAATACATCGCTACCCGACCATAAGGTACAGCCGCCAGGGGTCCGGGACGCCCTTCAGGGCGTGCTCGCCGCGGTCCTCGAACCGTAGTCCGCTCCCCGCCGAAAGCTCTTTCACCGTGCTCGATACCAGGACCTCCCCGGGCGCGGCGGTGGCCTGGATCCGCGCCGCGATGTGTACGGCCATCCCGGCCAAGCTGCGGCCGTGTACTTCGCATTCCCCGGTATGGATGCCAACGCGCAGGTCGATGCCCAGGCGCTTGACGCCGTCCCGGATCGCGCGGGCGCATTCAATCGCGCGGCCGGGCGCATCGAATCGAACGAAGAAGCCATCTCCCGCCGTGTCGATCTCCGTACCCCCGCACCGAATGATCGCCTCGCGAAGCATCCGATGGTGTTCGTCCAAGAGTTGACGCCATTTTTCGTCCGCCAACCGTTCCGCATGGGCCGTGGAATCGACGATGTCCGTAAACAGAAGCGTCGCAAGCACACGCTTCGTTTCGGGGGCGCTGCGTTTTTGGCGTTGGGCGCTATCGATGATGCAGGCCACGCCGCCGCCCGTTACGACGAGGCGGCCGTCGGCGTCGACAATTCTCGAGTGTTCCGTGATCATGCTTCCGCCGTGTTCTGCAACTATCGATTCAGAGCGCAGCGTGCGTCCATCCAGCGCCACGCTTGCATGAAATCGCGCCGTCTGCTCGATGCCGAGGAAACTCTCGCCTTTCCTGATCATGCTGTATCCGTTGGCCCAACCAGCAAAATTGCAGAAGGACGCCAGTGCGCCAGCGGAGAGCGATCGCGTGAAGCAGGCATGCGTCTCCGACGCGGGGAGCGACACCGATATCCGGCCCCGTTCCGCCTCCTCGATCTTGAGACCCAGAAGGCTGTCGTGTGTGCCGTTGAGGAGATGTCGGATGTGTTCAATCCCGTCCGATTGCTCGAACGCTTCGTCCGATTCGAGCCGTTCCGGCGCGGGCCGCAAGATGGGATCCGGTGTCGCATAGTGCGGCTCTTCGAAACGCCGTATCTCGGAAGGCGGCGGGGGTGGCGGAGGCGTTACATCCGCGATTTTCAATCGGCCTCGCGCATTGGCAATGTGGCGGCCCTGCGAGTCCTCGAGCTCGGCCTCGACGTGCACGAACATGCGGCTCCAGTTCACGACGCGCGCGCGCGCAAGAAAATTCGCTCGCTGCGGGTATGCCGGGCGAAAGTGATCCAGCGTCAACCCGAACGGTTCGGCCGTCTTGCCCGGGGGCATCGCTGTCATGGCAGCGCCCGTTACCGCCGCCTCGCCCAGGCCTGAGAGATCGACAAGCCCGAAGGCCCCCGCATGCCAGCCTGTCGCCGGCATCGTCCAGATGCCCGAGCCCGGTCCCACGTGCGTCGGGCGAATTCCCAACAGGCGCCAGAATGGCGGCAGCGGGAGGGTACCGTCGCTGATCGCCTGGATGCGTTCGATGCCGGGCAACGACCAAAACCAGGCGGGCGGCACGCTGCCGCGAACAGGTTCGTGGATAATCACGGGTGAACGGGCCGGGCGGGAAGCGCCTCGTCCCATTGCCGCATCCAGTGCACGGCCTTGGCGATGCCTTCGTTGAGCGGAGTCGCGGGGTTGTAGCCAAGCAGCGCGCGGGCTTTTCCGATGTTGGCGATGTAGTGCGTGACTTCGCCGACGCGGGAGCGTTCGACAGTTACTCGAGGTTCGACGCCGAGCGTCTCGCCGACGTAACGCGCCATATCGAGCAGGCTTTGGCCTTTGCCATACGCGAGGTTGATCGTGTGGCTCTTGTCTTCAGCACGGGCGAGGTATTCGATGCCCCGTACGATGCCGTCCACGCAGTCATCGACGTAGGTGAAGTCGAGCACTTTCTTCTCGCCGTAGACCGTGATGGGTTGGCCACTCGCGATGCGGCGAATGAATAGCGGGATCACGCGTTCCATGCGCTCGATGTCGCAATCGTAGCGGCCGTAAACGTTGCTGAAACGAAACACGAGATAGCGCAGGCCGTAACATCGGGCGTAGGCATAGACGAACGATTCGCCGGAAAGTTTGCTCGCGCTGTAAGGACTTTCGGTAAAATTGATGTCCGTGTGCGACTCTTCGGTGATGTAGCGATGCACGTCGCCGTACACCTCGCGCGAACTGCTGAACACCATCGGGATGCGGTGACGCCGGCAATATTCGAGCGCATTGAAAACCATGTTCACATTTTCGAGCGCTCGCGACGGTTGTTGCACGAGTTCGTGCACCTTGGCGTTCGCGGCGAGATGCACCACCACGTCCAAGTCTTTCGGATACTCCGCGTGACCGATACCCGTCTCGAAATCGTGGTAGGGCATGCTGAGATCTTGGAGCAGCGTCTCAATTTCGCTGGTCCACGGGTTCGGCCGCAAATCGACACCGAACACGAAATGCCCATCGCGCAATAGGCGCAAGGCGAGATTGGTGCCGATTTGTCCGCTGGAACCGGTTATCAATACGCGCACGCGGATCTGACTCCGTACTTGGTACAGGGCGAGCCGGAATGGTAACAGCCGGAGCACGGCGCAAGCGAGAACGTGTAGAATACGGGAATGAGCCCGATACCAGCGATCTATGAGCACGGAGTTTTCCGACCCGTGGCCCCGGTCGAAC
>JBGTJY010000407.1:0-3535 GCA_041744855.1 Candidatus Hydrogenedentales bacterium | reverse complement strand
CGAAGTTTGAGAATGTGAGAGCAGTTGCAACCTTGAGGTGTGCGCGCACGTTGAGCCGAGTTGGATCACCGCGTGCAAAAAACTCAGTCCTATCGCACCAAACTTGAGACGCCGCGGACGAAGGCGGCGAGGCGAGGGCGGGCCTTGTTCCCACCGCAGTGGTGCGCGTTCAAAATCAGTAGTCAGGGATCAGAGATCACTCTGGTTTATCCGTTTTCTTGGGCTCGCGATCACGAACTCCTACCTCCTTCTTCTTCATCATTTCCTCCGCTTCCGCGCGGAAGCGGCGGAGTTCCTCGTTCTGCGGCTGGTTCGGGTCCATCCACTCGACGGCTTTGTCGTACCACTTGCGGGCTTCGTCTTTGTGGTCAAGTTGCGAGTGGGCCATTGCCAGAAAGAACCAACCGCCGGCATTGGCGTCTGGGCTAATTTTCATCGATTTTTCAATCGCCTCGATAGCGAGCTGCCACTCGCCGGCGCGGTACTGAGCGACGCCGAGTACGTACCAACAATTCCTGTCCTTCGGCGCCAATTCGGCGGCCCGCGTGGCTAGTTCAACGGCTTGGCGCGGATCTCGTAACTGGTCGAATGGAGACATCGCCAACATCCGCGCCCATTTGATGCGAGCCGCGGCGTTGTTTGGCGTTTTATCAATTGCTTTGCGCTGGATCACCAATGCATCGCCGACCATGGTTTCCGATTCCGCCAACCGACCCGCTGCTTGCAAGAGTACCGCAAGGTGAACAAGCGTCTTGGGTACTTCGGGGTGTTCGTTGCCCCGAGCCTTCCTGTAAATGGCTAGTGCTTCGCGAAAGATAGCTTCGGCTTCAGGCAGCTTGCCTTGCGCCTGGAGGTCGAGGGCGACTTGGCTAAGCACTTCAGCGTTGTCATAGCCGAACACCTGCTTGCAAATTTTCAAGGCTTCACGATGCAAGCGTTCTGCTTCGTCCGGTTTGCCTTGGTCCCGAAGTAGACTCCCCAAACTTTCCCGGGTCATACCTGCGTAACGATTCTCCAAGGCGAGCTTCTCGAAGCGGTTCAACGCTTCGCGATACGCGGTTACGGCTTCCACCAATTTCGACTGACCCTTCAGCGCGTCGCCGAGAAGAAGGTACGCGGTCGTGAGATGTAGGCATTCGTTGCCCCAAAGTTTTTTTATTGTTGGGATTAATTCGCGCTGAAGGGCTTCGGATGCGGCAAATTTATTTTGAAGTTGGAGCACCCAACTCAGATCTTGGAGCGAATTCGCGATCGAAGGATGCGGCTCACTCAACAGCTTCCTTTCGATCGCCAAAGCTTCGCGCTGGCAAATTTCAGCTTCCGCTAACGCGCCCGCAGGGTCTGCGAATCCCCATTGGACCGCTTGGCTGTGCAGCGCGTTGGCCAAGCCGTGGAGGGAGTAAGCGACATCGAGATGTTCGTTGCCAAACAGCTTCCGTTGCATCGCCAGGGCTTGTCGGTACGCAGCGATACCCTCGGCTTCCCTGTTTTGTCGCCACAGGTCATTGCCAAGACAGCGGAGCGACTCGGCCACAGCGGGATGCTCGTCACCATAAAGCTGTTTCCGTATTGCGAGAGCCTCCCGATGCAATCCTTCGCGGTATCTGTAAAGTTCGTGCTGTTCGGCCCAGGCATCGGTCACCACTTTCGGCAATTGGGCTACATCGCCCAAATCGCTTAGCGATTGTGCCACGTCGGGATGATTTTCGCCGTACAGCGACCTCCGCAATGCTAGCGCCCGGCGGTGCATAACGTCAGCATTTTTCTTGTCCAGCAGTTCCGCGTAGACATCGCCCAGAGTGGCGCGCAAATCGGCCTCCACGGCGGCTTGACCGGCCAGATCATGATCCAGGCGCTGCGCGGTCTTGTCCACGATTTCGTGCAGCATCGTTGTGTCACGGCCCAAAGCCACACTGGGGGCAACCCCGTTGAGCATGTCTTTGAGGAAATGCGCAACCTGATCGCTTCGCGTGGCCTGCGTTGTGGCGTGGTCGGCGCTGGCTTGGGCAGCACTTCGCTCCCGCAAGGCCCAAATCATGCCGCCGGTCGTCCCCAAGATCCCTAGCAGCAGCGCGGCGGCGACCGCCAGGCCCGCTGCAACACCGAGCTTATGCCGGCGGGCGTACTTGCGGAGGCGATAGAGTGTTGACGGTGGAAAGGCCTCTACCGCCTCTTCCTTCAGGTAGCGCTGGATGTCGGCGGCGAAGCCGTTCGCCGTGTCGTAGCGGCGGTTGCGGTCCTTTTCCAGTGCCTTCATCACGACCCAGTCGAGCTCGCCGCGCACGTCCTTGCTTAGTCGGGCCGGTTCGCTGTGCCGATTGGCGGCGATGCTCGGCAACTCGTCAGTCGTGCTCAAGCGGGTGCTCGGCTTCTGCGGCTCCTCCTCGCGAATGATTCGCAACGCTTCATCAAACGCTGCATCAGTCAGCCGCTTCCGCCCGAAGGGCGTTGAGCCGGTCAACAGCTCATAGAGCAACACGCCTAAGGAGTAGATGTCGCTACGCGTGTCGATATCGAGCTGATTGAATTTGGCCTGCTCGGGACTCATGTACTCCACAGTGCCAACGACCTGGCCGAACTCTGTGAACATCGTCCGGTCGGTCAGCTTCTGTGAGGTGGCCTTGGCGACGCCAAAATCAATCACCTTTGGGACAGCGTGATCATCGAACTCGGCCACCAGGACGTTCGTGGGCTTGATGTCCCGATGGATGACTCCCTTCTGGTGCGCATGCTGTACGGCCTGACAGACGGGCAGCAAAAGCTCTAACCGCGCGCGGAGTGGCAAGTGTTTTTCGTCGCAATACTTGGTGATCGGCACGCCTTTCACCAGCTCCATCACAAAGTAAGGCCGGCCGCTTTCTGTTGTGCCGGCATCGAGCACTTTGGCGATGTTGGGATGGTCCATCATCGCCAAGGCCTGCCGCTCGGCCTCGAAGCGGGCGATCACTTGCCGCGTGTCCATGCCGGGCTTGATGATCTTGAGCGCAACGGTCCGCTGGATTGGCTCGGTCTGTTCGGCCATGAAGACGACGCCCATTCCGCCTTCGCCGATTTGTTGCAGAAGTTTGTAGGGGCCGATGACCGTGCCGGCACGCTCAGTGATGGACGGCACGTGGTGGACAGTGGCATCGCCGTTGGCCGGCTGCTCCAAGAATCGCTCTACCTTGGGGTAGGCTGCCAGCAACTCGTCGAGTTGTGCCCTCTGGTTCGGATCGTCGGCACACGCCTCGTCCAAGTAACGCTCACGCTCTTCTGGAGAGGCAATTCCCAATGCAGCCCAGAAGATCGAATCAGATTTGTTGGATCGTTCGGCCATGGTCGCTACCGTCCTTTACCTACTAGAAGAGCGTAAACCGCGCGTGGCGCGCCTCACGGAATCCGAAAAAAGGCTTCAGTCCGGCTCTGTAGAAAACCTGGACGATCACGAGAATCATGACATTGTGGGTGAGGACAAGCAAGCGGAGGTCGCGGCACTGGCTGTGGTAGGAGCGACCGTGGACGTGAGCGCCTTGGCGACGTTTGATCATTGACATCA
>JBGTJY010000406.1:0-6589 GCA_041744855.1 Candidatus Hydrogenedentales bacterium | reverse complement strand
GACCATGGTCCACGGTCAAGCCCAAGGAGCTCCCACATGTTGATCGGCCAAATTGTACGCGAATCCGGTTGCAGCCGCGACACCATCCGCTACTACGAACGCCGCGGTCTACTCGCTCCCGCGCACCGGCGCGACAACCGCTATAAGGAGTACCCCGAAGAAACTCTCGCCCGCCTGCGATTCATTTGCACCATGAAAGAGGGCGGATTCACGCTCCGCGCCATTCGCGACATGCTCGCACACCGAGATGCTGGGGCTGCTACGTGCGGTACCATTTCGCCGGTCATTGCGAGTCAGTTAATGCGAATCGAAGAAAGCATCCGCGTCCTCCGAAGAATGAAACGTTCACTAAAGGCCAAATTCAGCGCATGTAAAGGTAATCCTGCGACTGCGCAATGTATCGTGTTTGAGCAGCGGCTGGGAAAAACAACTAAACAATTCTAAGCTAGGCTGGTACTATTCTCTCCTCTGGTCCACAATCTGTATTTGCAATACAGAGAAGTTGCCGTAATAATCCCATTTTTTCCCTTGACTAGAATAAAGGGACCACCCAAGAGGAAGCGGAAAATGGCGAAGACCAAACGCAAAGCTGCTCCGAAGACAACTGGCCGTGCAAGAAAACCCCACGTTGCCGCCGCAGATCGGCCCACGAGGCGAGGGAGGCCGCGACACATCATCATTTTTCAGGAGCCGTCTGACAAGAACGCCAGCCGACTGTCCAAGGTCGTCGGCGCGGGACAAGCAAAAGGAAAAACCCGCAGCCGATCGGGCTTGCTCCAACTACGTGCTCGCCACGAAGGACATGCGGCAACGCTCGTATACGAACGTCTCGGGATCGCCGTGGCGGATCTCAGTCAAGAGGAGTGCAACGCGCTTGAATCGAGCAACGAAGTCGAAGCCGTTGTTCCCAACCTTGTGCGACGAATCCCTCCCGTAATCGAACTAAATAAAATATCGAGTTCGCAAGCATCTCCGCTCGACGCGCAAATCCCCAGCGACTCGACGATGGCATTTCTCAAGGGGCTGCACTTCGCCGCAGGCCTTGCACTGAAGGCGCGCGAATCCAACGGGGTCTCCCTCGCCGAGCGATCGGGCCCACAGTCCGCTGCGACCAGTTGGTGCCTGCAAATGCTGGGCATGGGTCCCGGCTACACGAAGGCGACCGGCAAGGGCGTGACCGTCGCAGTGCTGGATACGGGCATCGATCTCGATCATCCCGACTTCGCGGGGCGATTCACCGAACCCGGAACCGCCGTTAGTTTCTACGAGGGCGAGGACGTGCGCGATCTTGATGGGCACGGTACCCATTGCGCCGGAGTAATTGCAGGGCCTCGCGTTTCGACTTCAGGAATGAGATATGGGGTCGCCCCTGAAGTGAACCTTCTAGTTGGAAAAGTGCTGGGCGGACCTAGAAGCGAGGGTTACGACGACGACATTGTCAACGCTATCGACTGGGCAGCCGAGCGGGGTGCGCGGATTATCTCGTTGAGCCTGGGATCAGAGCGGAGGATCGGCGGCCGATTTTCTCGCCTCTACGAACAAACCGCATCGAGCCTTGCTCGCAAGCCGGATGGTTGCCTACTCGTCGCCGCGGCGGGCAATTCGAGCGACCGGCCAGAGTGGATTGCCGCCGTCGAAAACCCAGCCGCTTGCCCGTCCCTCATGGCAGTTGGGGCATTGGACTTGGACCGATTGATCGCGTTCTTTAGTTGCGGCAGCGTCGATAGTGTCGCAAAGGTCGACATTGCGGCGCCGGGTGTCGACGTGAAATCAGCCTGGGTCGGTGGCGGTTTCGAGACGATCTCTGGCACGAGCATGGCCACCCCCCATGTCGCGGGCGTCGCAGCCCTTTATCTTGAGCTTGAGCCCAAACTGACGCCGCTCGAACTTTGGAAGAAATTGACATCCAACGCGCGCCGTGCCGGGATTCCGCGCGATTTCGGCGCCGGTCTCGTGCAAGTGCCGTAGATGGTATAATTGCGTTGGAACACATGAGGTTTGAGTGTCATGAGCGATTCAAAACGGTATCACGTGATGGTGCGGCCCGAATCTGTCACTTCGCCTGGCGACAAGAGCGATGTTCTCGAACGCATCCTCAAAGCCGCCGGCACGAAGGAATACAACTCTAAACGCTATGATCGATACGGAATCGTCACGGTCGATACCGACGACTCTGAAGCGCTAGAAGCGCTTCGTCGGGATCCCGCAGTCGAGGACATCGAAGCGGATGAAGTAAAACGGGCGACGTAGGCGAATCTGGACAGTGTGGACTGCGTTTCTTCTCACGAGTGCAGAAAATTGCACTCGTGGGAAGTTTTTTATTGGCCCGGCGCCCACACAAACCCAAACCACCCAATCATCATCTCTTCCCAAGTCTGCTCGCCCCACCCGACCGCCGTGTTCGGGTTCGGATTCGCTGGATTGTTCGCCGAATTGTCAAACGTAGCCACGCAGTTTATCTGCGTCCCGCGCGGCATCGGTTTCGCCTCGGCCAATTCATACGTCGTCTGCCAATTGAAATCGTACTTCGGCACGCTCAACAACGTTTCCTTCTGCCCATTCGGATAGCGCGCCTCGTAATAGAACGATTTCCCGCGCAGATGCATGTGAGGCGTCAGCGACGTCATCCACGCGTCCGCCGGGAATGTAAAAGACGATCGCACGGCATACTGCGGCGAACGCGGCGGAATCCGAAATCGCGCGTTCAGCGCATGACCGACCTTGTGCTCATAGCGCGGCGGAGTATCCGCGAATTTGATCCCAAGCTGCGAGCGATCCGTTTCGGGTTTCCCCGTCGGCGTGTAATGGATCTGCCACAACAGCCGCGAGTTCGCGGGAATCTTCAGCGCCACGCCCGGCGCATAAATGTCCGGCGAATTGCCCGGCGCATACCCCGTAAGCATGCCGCCGCCCAGCCCAAGCGCCTCGCGCTCCGCAGGATCGACCCCCGGCCCGCGCACATAAATCAGAATGTGATGCACGACCGCCGCGTTGCCCGGCCGCGCTTCGATCGCCTGCACCCACTTGTCCGTCGCGAAACCCGTCGGCGTCTCGTAATAGTGATAAGGCACCATTCCCGCCGCCGGAATTTCCGCAGTCTGCGGCATGCTGTAAGTCACGTCGGGTTGACCAATGCCCCAGCCATTCGACGGCATCGCCAAGCGCGGCATTTTCTGTTGATCGCCCTGCGGCGCACCGCCATCGATCCACGCGAGCAACGTCTCGTACTCTGGCAACGTCAGCCGCCGATCGTTGCTAAAGCTTCCGTACCGTCCATCGGCATGCCAAGGCGGCATCCGCCCAGCCGTCACCACTTCGCGAATCATCGCCGCCCGACCCTTCACCTCCGCATAACTCGCAAGGCTCATCGGCCCCACGCCGCCGGGGTGATGACACGTCACGCATCGCGCATGAACGATCGCCGCGACGTGTTCCGTGTACGTGATCGTCTGGGGCGTAGGCTCATTCGCGGCGACGACTCCGCCGAGCAATATCATCGCAAGCGCGATTGTGGTCCGAATGCATCGAAAAGGTTTGAACATCGGAGTACTCGCTGTTCACTGCCGTGCCGCGTTCAGTCTAGCACAGGAATTTAGTTTACAGCGCCGATTTCTGCAATGATGAGGCCTTCGTTTGAAAATCGGTCAAGTCACGGATGGAGGATTAGGAAATGGAAACTATCGATTCGGGAACACACTCACGGCGCGGGTTTTTAACCGTTGGCATCGCGGGCGCTGCACTGGCAGGCCTAAGCCCGACGCTCCTAAGCTCGCAGGTCCACGCGGAAACAAAGGAAACGGAGAAAGCAAACGAGGAACTCGTGTTGAAAGTCTGTCGCGAGATCGATCCGAAAGACCCCACCAAGCTCTCCGACGCGTTGGCAGACGACTTCGTGTTCCAGCTCACCGACGGGCAGCCGCTCATTCAAGGAAAGGAAGCATTTACCCAATTCATCAAGACGTTCATGGCGGCATACGAGCGCGCGGAATTCATCGTCCATCGCTCCCACGTCATCGGCAACCTCGTCATCAACGAGCGCACGGACAATTTTTTCGCCAAAGAGGGCGGCCAAAACCAAAGCTTCCACGTCTCCGGATTCTGCCTCGTCAAAGACGGCAAGATTAAGGAATGGAAGGACTACCAATTGCCGGACTAATGCGCGTCAACCTTTAGAACGCGACAAGGTCTCGTAGATCCGCGGATAGTCGTCTCTGGCCCACTCCACAAACGGCTTCTCGCTCGATTCATAGAGATCGATGAGCTGACCAATCGGAGCGTCGTCGAATCCGCGATGAAATTGTTCCCGCGCCGCGGTCGCGTCCCCGCCGTGTATCAACACGTACACGGCAGATGCGACCCCCGCGCGGTGTGTCCCGCCCTGGCAATGCACAAGGATCGGTCCGCCGCCCTCCTCGTAAATCCGGATGAGTCGCAGCAGCGACTCCGGCGTCGGCAACGTCTTCATCGACCACGGCACATCCACATGCTCGGCGCCCGCTTCCGCGCACACCGCGATCTCATCCCGGTACCACGTCTCGGTATCGTCCGGACCGCGTAGACTCACTACCGTCCGAATGCTATGCTTCTCCAATCGCCGCTCGAGACCTACCGGGCTGAGTTGGCCGCTGCGGTACAACACTCCGTCCTCAACGGTGCGAAAATTGCCGTTGAGATACACGCAGCCGAGGTTCGGCGCGCACGCGAATAAGCACAGGCACCAGCAGCCGAGCCGGGTGTTGAACCGTGTTCTTCCGGGCAGTTTGAGCGTCATTCACGTAAGGGTTTCATCGAATGAAGTTTCGATTCACTGTCATCGCGGGACTTCTCTATTCTATCGGCGCGGCGCTGTTCGTTTCCGCATCCGCGAATGCCGAGCCCGAACTCGGCGAAATCGCCCTGCACCAGGCGCTCCTCGACCTCGGCACCGACCTCCGCCTTATGTGCGTCGCCGCGCATCCCGACGACGAAGACGGCTCGACCCTCGCCATGTATCGCAAGAAATGGGGCTACAAAACGTTCGCCGTCATCGCCACCCGCGGCGAAGGCGGACAGAACGAAATTGGCCCTGAACTCTACGAAGAACTCGGCGTCCTACGCACGCACGAAATGAAACGCGCCTCCGAAATCACGGGCGCCGAATTGCACTTCCTCGACCTGCCCGAATTCGGCTTCTCCATGACCGCCGAGGAGACCTACGAGATCTGGGGCAAGGACGAACCGCTCCGCCGCATGGTCAAAAAAATTCGCGAACTGAAACCCGATGTGATCATCTCGCACCACGGCCCAACCGGCGGCCACGGCCATCACCAAGTCGTCGGACGAATGCTCATCGAAGCCTTCACCGCCGCAGCCGACCCCAACATGTTTCCCGAGCAATTGAAAGAAGGCCTGCAACCCTGGCAAGTCGCGCGCTTCTATCAGCGCCCGTTCGGCGGCAGCAACAGCGGCGCAAACGACAACGTCGTGCTCAACAACACCTCCGAGCTCGACCCCATCCGCGGATATACCTACGCGCAAATTGCCGGCCAGGCGCTGAGCGAACACGAATCGCAGGGCATGGGCATGTTCGTCGGCCGTTTCCTGAGCCGCCGTTCCTCGACAACCTACTACCTGCAGAACGAAGCGAAAGCCGGCGTCACCGGCGCGGGTTCCGTGCCTGCGCCCGGTGGCGGACTCTTCGAAGGTCTCTACGATCGCGTCTCGCAATCCGCGCGCGAAATTTCCGTTAGCCATCCCACTCGCCTCGAAGCCAAGGCCGCCGCGCTCGACGAACTAAGCCGAGCGAAAGACGACAACGCCAGCGCCCGCGCGAGCAAGCTCGCCGGCATCGCGATGGAGCTCGGCCTCTACGCCGATGCGAAGGATCAAGAAGTAATCCCCGGCCAACAACTCAACATCGCGCTCTCTATTGCCGACTACGGCGAATCCGACGTCACCGGCGCGACAGTCACGCTCGAGTCCGCGCCGTGGATGCCGATCCAAACGCCCGCGCCCGCAACCGTCGAATTCAAAGAAGGCGCCATCGCGGAGTCCGCCTTCGAAATCGTGATCCCCGCCGACGTCGAATCAACGCTTCCGCATCCCGCCAAACTTTTCGAACCGAATTTCCTCACGCCGCAGTTCACCGTCGTCGCGCGTCTCGACGTAGGCGGCCAGACCGTCGAGTTACGTCAACCTATCTACGTCGATGTCGCGCCCCCGGTTTCGCTCGAATTCGTAAAGGCGCCCTACCTCGCGCGCCAGGGCACCGGCGACGACGTGACCTTCGAACTCATGGTCACCAACCATTCGCCCAGCGCGAAGGAAATCACCGTCGCATTGTCCGACGATTCGTGGTTTTCGATCGAAGACCGCGGGATCAAAGTCTCGCTCGGGCGCGAAGGCGATCAAATTGTCCTGCCCATCAAAGCGGGCGTCGATCACGATCTGAAATCCGGCGACTGGAAACTCACCGCCTCAGTGCAGGGCGCGAAAGAATCCGCCGAAGCCGTGGCCCGTGTCGTCGACGTCGAGGTCCCCGAGAACATCAACGTCGGCGTCGTGCAAAGTTACGACGACACCTTCATGCTCACCCTCGAACGCCTTCAGG
>JBGTJY010000405.1:0-9289 GCA_041744855.1 Candidatus Hydrogenedentales bacterium | reverse complement strand
GTACCAGTTCAGACGATCCGCCACGCCATCAGCGTGCGCGACATCGCGGGCCACGACCTCGCGCGCGGCTTGACCAACTACGCGAGTCACGAAGTCGCGCTCATCAAGGGTTGCCACAGCCGCGACATTCAAACGATCCTCGGTTACAAAGATTTCGACGTAGTCATCCATCGCGACAACTTGGTGTTGCTCTGACGATCCGCGCGACGAAGGTGCGCGCGTTGTTGTACCGCCGCTTTTCAAGCGGCGCGTGTCGCCAACCTCGGCGACGGACCACACACGCCGCTTGAAAAGCGGCGGTACCAGTTCAGACGAGCCTCCATGCAGCCTCGAGCGCGCGTTTTGATCCGGCGATTACGGCTTCGCTGGATTCGCCGGCCATGGGTTTCACTTCGAAGCTGACAATTCGGCGCTCACCTTTTTTCAGGTACCCGATCTCGATCAGCACGCGTAGGAACTCGGCCAGTTCCTTCACATCGTTCCGCGTGCCTGCTGCGCCGAATCGCGGGTGATTGTCGCCGTATGCGGGATGCGCCGGATCGTCCATCGCGCAGTTGCCGATGTGCACATGCGTCAGGTGTTCCTTCGCCATGCGCAACGCCGCGCCGGATGATTCGCTCAACAGCGGCAGATGGCTAAGGTCCAGCAGGAGTCCGAACGATGGATGCGAGGCGCGTATGGCCTTGGACACTTCGATCGCGTCGCGAGTCGGTCCGATGAGACAGTTTTTTCCGAACGGTACCTGGTCGAACGTTTCGAGCACGATGGCGATATTGCGCGGCGCGGCGTAATCGCATAACGCCCCGATCGATTCGGTCAGCCATTGCTTCGCTGCGTCGTAATCCGCGCTAACCGGTCCGCTCAGGATCGCGACCGATCGAATTCCCATGGACGCGGCCTCCTCGATTCCCGCGCGAACGGCGTCGAGCGCCTTGCCGCGCTCGGATTTGTCGGGATGATTCAGGTCGAGCTTTCCGCCGAGCAGTATCGGTTGCGCGCCAAACCCCAACTCGACGCGCGCCTGCTCGGCCAAAGCGCGGAGCTCGCGCCGGGTTGCGACGTCCTTGATGCGCGTGATTTCGAGCACTTCGAAAAACGGATCGCGCAACACCGATTTGGCGGACTCGATGATCGGTCCATCGCCGCCCATGCACTCCGGGAACGCCATGAAATGCACGAGGCCGACTTTCATGTATTCATGGAGAGACTCATGCATTGTTGAATTCACCAGAAATGAACGCAGATACCAGCGGATGCTCACGGAGTGGAAGTAGGGTATTGTATTCCGATTGTGGATGGATTGCATGGAGCGAGGGAAGGACGAGATGAAAACTTATTGCTTAGTGCCGATCGTTATGTTGTTGGGGATATCCGCGGCTTGGGGTCAACCCGCTGAGAATCTCGTCATTATCACCTACGACGGCCTGCGGTGGCAGGAACTCTTTGGCGGCGCCGATGAGCGGCGGCTCGCTCCGGAAGCAAAGCCTGATAATGTCGAAGTCATTCGCGAGAAGTTCTGGGCGGAGACGCCGGAGGCACGGCGCGAGAAGTTGTTGCCGTTCTTTTGGGAAGTGTTCGCAAAGCAAGGGCAAGTCTACGGCGATGCGGAAGCGGGCAGCATCTCGACGGTCACGAACGGAAGGAACTTCTCGTATCCGGGCTACAACGAAATTCTTACGGGTGCGCCGGACGATCGGATCGATTCGAACGACAAGAAGGACAATCCGAACGTCACGGTCCTCGAATGGTTCAACGGCCAGGAGGGATTCAAGGGCAAAGTCGCGGCGTTCGGATCGTGGGATGTGTTTCCGTACATCATCAATGCGAACCGCAGCGGTCTGCCGGTCAACGCGGGTTGGATGGACCTGACGGAATCGCCCGACCCTGCGCGATTGGCGGTCATCAACGAATTTGCGCGCGAGACGCCGCGTGTGTGGGCGGGCGTCCGCTTCGACGTGTTCACGCACAACGGCGCCGTCGAGTACATCAAGAAGCACGGCCCGCGTGTACTCTATATTTCCTACGGCGAGACCGACGACTGGGCGCACGAGGGGCGCTACGATTTGTACCTGGAATCGGCGCGGCAAACGGACGAATACATCAAGCGGCTGTGGGAGCTTTTCCAGTCGATGCCGCAATACGCAAACAAGACGGCCATCGTGCTGACAACCGACCACGGCCGCGGCGATTTGGCGGACTGGACCGGGCACGGGAAAGACGTAGTAGGTTCAGAACGGATTTGGTTCGGGCTGCTGGGCGCGGGAATTCCGGCGAAAGGCATCGTGAAAAACACGACGACCACGCAGGGCCAGGCGGCCGCAACCGGCGTCGCGCTCTTGGGGTTGGACTACGTGAAGGCGAATCCGAAGGCCGCGAAACCCATCATCCCGTAGCCGGAGATTTGGATCGGTAACACCCTAAATGCCGCGTAAGCGATCCCTGGTACCGCCGCTTTTCAAGCGGCGTGTGTCGCGAATGCCGACGCCGATTCGCATTCGCGCCGCTTGAAAAGCGGCGGTACCAGGAATTGTTAGTCCATCGTGCTGTCGTATTCCGTGGCGAATTTGGGGTGGGGGAGAGGTTCCCGCAGGCTATCGGCATTCGACACGCGCGCGACTCAATTCCGCTGCCACCGGAGCCGGGGGAAGAATGGTTGGACGCGATCGGCCTCCACGCCGGCGGGCAGGCTCTCCGCGATGCCGCGCTCGATCTTGCGATACGCGAGCCACCACGCGGCGAGAAAGAGCCCGACACTGCCTGTCGCGACGATGACACCGGGTAACCACGGCATTCTCATCAAGGCGGGCATGGCAACGAACGCGCGGTGAATCGAGTACGAACCGAAGATCAGTCCGTACAGCAGCGTGCCCATGACAATCGCTCGAACCCACGCCGGCAATCCGCCCGGACGGCCCAGCGCCGCCGCGCACGCAATCGCAACGAAGGTAGGTCCCTGAATCGCCATCAACGCGATGAGGCACACAATCAGGAACAGACCGAAGCTGTAGAATCCGATAGGGGACATCGCGTCGAGCATTGCCGCATACCGAACGGGTCGATTGCCCCACTGTACGACCAAGTTCGCCATGCCAGCGACGGCCACGGCGAGTTGAATCGCGAGGACCACGAACGCGGGAAAATAAACCACGGCGCGATGGAGATGATAGAGGTAGAGATCGCGCGCGAGACGTTTGTCGCCCATGCGCGTGACGCGAAGGTCGTCGAGGGCGCCCTCGCGCCGCATTGAGGTGATCGAGAGTGTGATGTCGTAGCAGAGCAAGAAAAGAATAGCTAATCCGCCGGCGACGGGGATCGCCGCGATTAGGGTTATGAAGACCGCAAGCGTTCGCCGCGATCCGGAGGATTGCAGGGTGGACAGAAAACCTGCGGAATGGCACGCGATGAACGGCGCCGCTGGACTCTGGCGCAGGAGACGCCGATGGGTCGCGCCGTAGGGGGTCGACGGCCCAAACCAGCGGCGGCGCGGTCCCGTTACCGCGGCGTGCGGAAGCCACAGTAGGGTGACCACTGCCGCGGCCACTCCGATGACGGCAATCGCGATCAATCCGCCGCGCCATTGCGCCAACGGCTGATTGCCTACCACGGTGGACCACACCGCGCTGACGATGTCGACCTGGGGTATGGTGCGGACGAAATACCACACGGCGATTTCCTGAATGGCGACACTGAGCACGATCACCGTGGCGACAACGATGAGGTTGAGCAAGATCGCGGAGACGGCATAGCGAACGAACGAGGACGCGAGCAGGCCGAGGCAGCACGTCGAGAACGCGCAAATGCTCAGGACGAACCACTGCTTCACGATCAGATCGACGGTGATTCCGCCGAGAATCGAAGAGAAGGACAGGATCGGCACGGTGCAGAGCAGGAGCAATTCGGCTTCGGCGAACGCCGCGATGAATTTCGCGAGGAAAATGTCGAATCGCGTGAATCCGGACACCATCAACAGCCCGAGCGCGCCTTCTCGCCGCTCCTCGGCGATGAGCGGACCCGCGATGCCGGGGATCACGAAGAACACGACGGCGAACTGGAACATCGTACCGATGAATCGCAAGCGCTCACCCGCCAACTCCGGAGATCGGAGGGAGCTGACGAACCATTCGCGTTCCACCACCAGGAACAGAAACGTCGAAAACACGACGGCGGCGCGAAGCCAATACATCCGCGGGTTGCGCGCGACCCGCGTCAGTTCGCGCGCGGCCAGTGGAAGACGGATCGGCTGCGGCAGGCGGATCATGCGGGGGCCTCGGCCTGTTGCCGGGGTTCGCTTGGCCGCAGGGCAAATTCGAGAATCGGCCGCGACCGCAGGCGGCGTCCGATCAAGACGCAACAAAGCGCCGTCAATAGGAGGAAGCCTGTCACGTTGGTCGCGATGAATGACGCGAGCATATCCGCGCCGCCGAGCCTCGTCCAGACTAATTCGTACTTTCCATCCACATAGAGGTCAATCCACGAATCGAGGTCATACGTGCGGCGTTGCCACCACATCGAAATGCCCGCGGGCAGGACGTAACCGAGCAGCACGAACAAGAGGAAGAGGTACGCGCCGACCGAACCGGCGCGCGTGCGAAACGTACCGCAGAAGCACGCCATCGCGATGACTGCAAAGAATTGCGCGACTAGAATTGACGCATAGGTATAAACGAACGTAGCGCCGGTGCGGTAGAGCCAGATGTAGATTGGAAGGCTGAGCAAGAGGAGCAGGAGGTAAATCCTCGCGGCGCGCACATGGCCCCACCAAAATGCGATCCCGAGTTGCGTGTCCAGATGCGGCGTGAGTACGAAGTCGTCCAGAGTACCGTCGTTTCGTAGCCGCTCCATCGAGAGCAGAATCTCGCGGAATAACACGACCATCACGAACATCCATCCCGCAATCGGTAGCAGCAGGATGATGCAAATCCCCATGAATCCGAGAATCCGCAGGACGATGTGCCGGCCCGCGAGCGATATGCCGCCGACGCACGACGCGACGAGGCGGGCAACGGGGTCCTGGCGCCAGTAGGTCGTGCTCGATCGCCGGAGCTTTGCATCGAGATGCGCTGGCCTTTTGACCTCTTGAAAGACTTGCGCGGGGAGCGCCGCCACGGCCGCGCAGAGGAACGCAAGCCCGAGGGCGGATACGAGGACGAGGCCCGGCGCGCTCTCGCTCAGGACTTTATCCGCACCAAGTTGCCAAGACGAGACGAGCGATCGCCGAATGCCCGCCGTTGGATCGAGCGAAACCGGAAAGACCAATCGATTCAGCGCCGTGATGGTGGCGGTACACACCGCGGCCGTCAATAGGGTGAGCGAGCCCGCCATGCTCGAATGCCGCACTATCGTGGAATAGAACACGCCACACGCGGCCATTGCCGATGCGCACACGAAAAGAATGGCCGCGCACATCAACATCGCGGGGATATCGACGCCGCCGAAGATTGCCGCGAAGGCGTAGAAGGGCGACGCGCACAACATCAAAGTCGCAATGCGCAGCTCCACCGACGTGTACTTCGCCAGCACGATGTCCCAGCCGCGTAAGTCGGCCATCATGAGGAGACCGAGCGTGGCATCTTCTTTTTCCTGGGTGATCGCGTTCGACGCCATGATCGGCGCGGCCAGAAAGGCGACGATGAATTGCATCATCAGCACATACATAAGCATGGTCACGCTGACATAGCTTGCTTCTTCCATCTCGGTGGCGCCGTAAACGCGGGCAAATATCCACATGACGAAAATCGGACACAACGCCAGGACGATTACGCCGAGTCGCGACCAATAGGTATCCGCGCGCCGCGCCTGGCGCAGGAGTTCGTTGTAGACCAACGGGAATTTCAGCATGCGTCAGCCCGAGACTTTCTCGAGCACTTGCGGGGGAAGTCGGCGCAGGCCGGTGCCGAGATCGTCGCGCCAGCGCTTGCCCAGTCGACGTGCGATGAAAAACGCAAATGCCATGAGCAAGATGCTAGGAAGAAGCACTGAGACCGAGAATCCGCCTGGGAATGGACCGGGCGCGAGGAACGAACTCATATCGTATAGCCAGGCCGCCAAAGCGATATCGAGAATGCCGCCAGCCGTGGAGCCGACCAGAAGGATACCTAGATAGACGAAAAACCCTGAGAAGCGATTTGCGCCCCAGGTCACGCCCCAGTACGACGAGAACGCGATCAGGGATGCGTATTTACTCACAGCCCCCACCACGCCCACGGCGACGGCGCCAACGAACGCCCATTTCCCCCACTCCATCATCGCGAACGCGAACGCGCCAAAGGCTGCCGTATACACGAGCGGCCCCGCCGTCAATGCGACTAGGTAGGGAATGCCTCCTCGGAATAGCGCGCGAAAAATCGATCGCGAAAGTTCTTCATCGGAACACGGGACGCTGCGTATGTCGTCGAACGCGCCGCTCGTCTTCAACGAATCCAACGACGACAAGGTATCCCAATAGAGAATCAATGCGATGACGAACGAGCCGAAACCGGGTATTAGCGCGATAAGACTAAATACAAAAGTTGCGAGAATCCGAATTCCGATTCCGTAATCGCGCATACCCATCCCCAGAACGGCGCCCCGCAACAACGCAGCGACAGGGTCCTTAGACTCCCGCCGTCTCGCCGGGCGGGACGCGCTCGACCGCAATCGCGGCCGCGTCCGGGTCTCGACTACTTCATCCGGATTGATCTTCGCGGCCTTGCCTCTCCGACGGCCGGAGCTCGCAGGCGCCGACAACTTTGCGAGCGCGCGCATGCCGGCGAAAACCGAAATAACGACCATACCTAGCCCGACCGCCAATGTGACAATGCGCATCGTCGAATAGGACCCATACAGCGCGGACATGGGTAGGCCGAGCCACGGCGCGACCCACTGGTAGACAAAGGTAAAGAACGCAATGAAGATGAACAACCCTAGCGTGTAGACGCGCGCGGCGAGCACGGACCGTGTCGCGGCGGAGAAGTAGAGGCCGAGCGCAGTCACGAGGATTGCGTGCGCCACGGCCGATAGCATCGTCTGGGCGATGTCCGCGGCCGCGATCCCGCCGAAATACATTCCGATCGCGTAGAGCGGCAACACGCTCAGCAACAGAATCGCGCTTTCCATCAGGATGATAAGCGCCTTGCCGAAATAAATGTCCGCGATGCTCGTGCTCGCGAGGAGCAGGATCGGCAGCGTGCCGTCGCGTCTCTCGGCCGCGAATGCTTCGGTCGAGCGGATGAGCGGCAACACCCACGACGCGATGGCCACCATGAACGCGATCATGAACTGAATGAAGCCGCTCATCATCTCCGCGGCGGAGCTCGCCGCGCCGGCGGCCATCTGCACCGGTGCGGTGATCAGCATTGCCACGAACACCAACCCGATGACGCCGAGGCGGACGCCATGGACGGAAGGCTTGCGCGAGAGGCGGCGGACTTCGTTGCCGAGGACGGGAAATTCGAGGCGGCGGGAGATCATTGCGGCGCCCTCAAGATGCCGCCCCATGGTTTTGGCGTGAGATCGGCTCGCCATCGCGCGCCGAGTCGCAAGGCGAAACCGATCGCGCATAAAAGCAATAGGAGTGATGGGAGGAATGCGAATGATGGGTCGTTCGATGCGTACGGTCCTGTTTGCAGATCGGACGGAAGGAGCCGGAGCGGGAAGAGGTTCAGGCCGCGCGCTACTTCGTGCAACGCGATGTATAAGAAAGCGCCCGCGTACCGCCTTCGACCGTGAGCCACGCACCAATACGCTGCGAGAACGACTACGAGTGTATAGTGACAAACTAGCGAAAGCCCGACGCCAATCAGCAGCGACGGGGTTTGCAACACGACGAAATAGTTATTGTTCAGTGGCGTCAAAATTTCATAGAAAAAGCGTCCGGATACCATTCCTACGAAGTAGGGCCAGCCTGCTGCGAAGACGACGCTGAACACCGCGCGGCCCAGCTCGCGGTTCGAGCCTGGCGCGAGTCTCACTTCGTCCAGCCCGTCGGACTGAGCAAAACGCTGAAGGGACGAAACGATTTCCCAGTAAAGGAGCAGACCGGCAATGAGGATGCCGATGCGCGGAATAAAGGAAATGGCAGCGGTGATACCGATCACAATATAGATGATCGCGTAACCGCTGCCGCCGAATACGACGCCTTCGCAGCCGGAGCGGATGAGCGGCTCTATTGGGGGTTCACCCGCGAAAGTTCTCAGTGCCCGTTTCTTCCTCCGCGGCGGCGCGACGGGTCTAGGCATCGACTGAAGCGGTAAATGAGCAATGGCACTCCCGAGCGCGACAACGGCCATGCCAGTGCCGAAACTGAACATCACGGCCGGCGATACGCCGAGTACGTCTTCCGATAGCCACCACGAGCCGTACGCTGCCATCCACTGTGTTAGGCTCCAGTGAAAGGCTCGACATAGCAGCACGAATAGTAACAGCAGGCCGACGGCGCGAACGCGGGCCGCCAGCGGAGTTGCGGCGGTAGTTGAACTATAGAGTCCGAGACAGGTAACCAGAATGGAGTACGAGCTGAACCACACGAGGGTCCATAAAATATCGATGCCCGATGTGCCGCCAAAATATGCTCCCATCGCACACAAGGGCAGGACCGTGAGTAACAACGACGCTGATTCGAGTAGTACGCCTGCCGCTTTCGCGAGAACGACATCCACCGGATTGGTATTTGCGAGAAGCAACACCGACAGCGTTCCATTACTTCGTTCGTATTCCAATGCATCCGTAGAACGTACCAGCGGCAGTATGAAAGCGGCGCACGTGAGCAGCAACCCCGCGATATAGTCCATGAACGCGGCCATCTGAGACGCACTGGGACCGGACAGCGACGATCCCGGGCCGACTGGAGCCCGAAACAAAAGTAATACAAACGCGAACCCGATCACGCCGAGGCGGACGCCGTGCACCGAAGGCTTACGCGAGAGGCGGCGGACTTCGTTGCCGAGGACGGGGAATTCGAGGCGGCGGGAGATCATGGCTGTGCATTGGGTCCAGCGGTAATGCCGAGCGGGTGCGGCGCCAGCCCATGCAGGGATTCGCTGAAATCTTTGCGCCAACGCCTGCCCAGGCGGCGGGTGGTATGGAGAGCCCGACTCCCGAGCAGTGCGGCAATCACCAACGCACGGCATGGATTATCGGTGATGACTCTCGGGACACCCGCAGCGAGACCGGGAAGTGCAGAGGTCAGCGCCGCCCAGATGACAGATCCTAGTACGCCGCCGAGAAATAATAGCAGCGCGTAAACGAAGAATCCTCTCAGGCGACTAGAGCCGTCGGCAATGCCCCAGTACGCAGCGAGCGCGATCACACA
>JBGTJY010000404.1:0-1607 GCA_041744855.1 Candidatus Hydrogenedentales bacterium | reverse complement strand
TCCACGCCGCGGTTCCGCCGACGAGCAACACCAATGGAACCGAAAAGAGCTCCAATTGTGAGATTATCCCGCGGTCGTCATTCCGAATCTGGAGCATGAAATGCGAATGGCCGTATTGGCGCGCGATCCAAAATTCCCAGGCCGTGAACACGGTGACCGCCACGAAAACCGCCAGCGCGCATATCGGCACGTGCACAAGTGCTGTTCGGCGGCGTTGACCTGCCGAGAAAGCGATGGTGACGGCCGTATACAGCACCATCGTCGAGGGCATCAAAAAAGCCGTGTACTTCGTCTGCATCGCGAGCCCGGCCAAAAGCCCCGCTAACCCGGCACACCACCAACGGCAATCGTCCAGCGCGCGAAAGAACACGGCCAGTGAGGCGAGCCCCAACGCCATCGCCGGAACGTCGAGCATGTAGTTAAGGCTGGGCAAAAAAACGGGAGAGAACACCGTCATGCAGGTCAGCGGGAAATCGAGCGGCGCCGCGAAGCGATGAAACACGGAATGTAAAGCGACCACAAAGAGCCACGCAAACGGAAAAAGCCACAACTTCCACAGAAACGGCTCATCGCCGAAAAACCGAATACCCGCGGCCCACCAATAGGGGACGACCGGCGGGGCTAGCACTTTGTTTGCCGGGACGGGATGCTGGTACCAAAAGATCTCGAAACCGTATGGATCAAATGGATGTTGGGCGATTTGTTTGGCGTAGTAATAATAAGCCGCGTCATCGACTTGCAGCGGCTTCACGGCATTAAGCAATGTTAAGATGGTCGCCAGCAAAAACAGCACGATCCAACGCGGGACTTGCAATCGCTACCTCCGCCGGTCATTTTACTTGCGAGCGGGATCACCGCAACGGCTCCAGGAAACGCAATTGCCACGGTTGACCGTCGGCTACAATAGGAAGGGCGCGCGAGAATCGCGCGTTTGCTGGGGAAGGGAGTGCATGAGTCGGAAGCCACGCCACGTTCCGTTGAATGACGACGCCGAAACGGTGCTGCACGCGCATTTGCTCGGCGCCGTGCCGTTTGAAGACGCCCTCAACTTACAGCGACGGCTGGTCTTTCGAGTCAGCGGCAGCCGGAGCGAGGCGGCGTTAGTGCTATGTGAACACCCGCATTCGATCAGCGTCGGCCGGGAAGGTAGTCGAACGCACATTACCTACGAACCGGCCGAACTCGCACGGCGCGAATGGCCGGTGCGATGGGTCAATCGCGGCGGCGGTTGCATTTTGCACGCACCCGGCCAGCTTGCCGTCTACGCGATCATGGCATTGGATCATCGGGCGATCAGCTTGCCAGGATATTTGGAAAGGTTGCGCAACGTCTTGGTCATCGTGTTGCGGGAGTTCAGCATTGACGCGACGCACTGCCCCCATCGACATGGGGTGCTCGTCGGCGATCGGCTCATCGCGGCGGTCGGCGTCGCCGTGAGAAGTTGGGTCACCTACTACGGGGCGTATTTGAACCTGAACCCCGATCTCGAATTGTTCCGCCGGATTCAAAGCCGTCCGGATCAGGCCGGCGCCATGACGTCGGTGGAACGCGAACGACGAGGCCGGGTCCGCCCGGCTATGCTTCGAGAACGCCTCCTGGAGCAATTC
>JBGTJY010000403.1:0-4371 GCA_041744855.1 Candidatus Hydrogenedentales bacterium | reverse complement strand
GCGCGGTGTATTTCCCATCCTCCGGCTCGATTTCCAGAGTCAGGCGGATAAATCCCTGCATACTAACAACTTTCTCCCCGTGATGACCCCCCGTCACGGCTCCCGCCTGAACGAATTCTACAACACGGAACGAGAACCCATCCACAGTCCTCCATGATCCATCCACATTCCATCCATAATCCATTTACAGTTCATTCCCGAGAAGTCGTGCCTGACGGCTTGAGTATTTTCCGGTTGAGTCTCCGTTGCCCGAAAAAGATCCCAGATTGAATCGGAGCAGGAAACTTTCCGCTGGTACGTTGCCCTCGCGCCTTGACTCCAACACCAATCTCTGGTACATTTTTGCAAGAGTTGACAGGACCGTGGGTGGCCCATGTCTACTTGGGATACCTTTCTAGCAGTATTTACTCTAAGCGTAGATTTTCAACGGTGCGCGTCCGGCTGTGCGCGGGCGTTTCCCGATTTCGCCGACACCTCGGGGGAACCTTGGGACGGCCCCACTGGAAAACGCCATCTGCGCGTTTCAATAATGATATTCCCCGTGCGCCAAACCGTAGGCTGAGACCTTGAAGCGATCGCTCAAAGAAGTGGTAGCGGAAGTTCTCCAAGCCAATGACATTCTAGACGTGTTGCAGTCGTGGACGACCCTCAAGTCTGTCGGCCCGGACCGCTACAAGGGCCTCTGCCCGTTCCATCAAGAGAAGACGCCCTCGTTCTTCGTAAACCGCTCCTTCCAGGCCTACAAGTGCTTCGGCTGCGGCAAGCACGGCGACGCGATCACATTCATCCAGGAGACGGAAGGCCTCACCTTCGGCGAAACGCTACGTAAGCTGGCCGACAAGGCGGGCATTCGGCTTGGCGAGTTTTCGTTTGACGGTTCGGACGACGAGACCCGCCTCCGAGCCCTCGAGTTCCTGAAAGTAGCCGACGCCTTCTATCGTAGCCAATTGACGAATCCGCTCAAAGGGGCTCCCGGCAAGGCTTATCTCGAAAGCCGGAAGATTTCGGCGGAAATGGTGAAGCGTTTCGGTTTGGGACTGGCGCTGGAGAGTTATAGCGCCTTGCGCGATCACGGCGGTGAACGGAAGTTCTCGCGCGAAATTATGGAAGCCTCCGGTCTCATCAAGCGCAACGAGACCGGTAATACCTTTGACATGTTCCGCAACCGTCTGATGTTTCCGATCCGCGATCATGCGGGCCGGGTCCTCGCATTTGGCGGACGCGACCTGGGCGATTCCACGGCGAAATACATCAATTCGCCCGAGACACAGATATATAAGAAAAGCCGCGTCCTGTATGGTCTTTTCGAGGGCCGCGATCAACTCAAACAGACGAAGCGCGCGATCCTCGTCGAAGGCTACTTCGACGTCCTCCGTTGCTTCGAAGCCGGATACGAATGCGCTGTCGCTCCCTGCGGCACGGCACTCACCCCCGATCAAGCGACGCTCCTGGCCCGATATGTCGAGGAGGTCGTCGTCCTATTCGATGGCGACGCGGCCGGCGTTAATGCCGCGCTGAAAGCCGTCGGCATACTCGCCGCAGCGGGTCTAAGCGTCTCCGCCGTAACCATCCCGGGTGGGGCCGATCCGGACGATTACATCCGCGACCACGGCAAGGACGCATTTACGGAGTTGCTGAAGGAAGCCACCGATTTCATCACATTCTCGGTGCGCATGAACGCGGAACGTACGGCGACCATCGAAGGAAGAACGGCAGTCGCACGCGAAATTTTCGCGGTTATCGCGGATATGAAAGACGAAATGCGCCGCGATGAATACCTGAAACTACTCGCCCGGGAACTCGATGTCGATGCCTGGGTTTGTAGAAAGGATTTCGACGGCTACCTCCGCGACCGTTCCCGGCGCCGTGCGCTGGTGGCTGAGTCCCGACCGGATGAACCCGCGCTCGTCGAGGTGAACGATCACGACCGGCAATTCGTAGCGCTTTTGATGCACGACAGTACTCTACGCCAGCGTTTCCATTCCGGGATGGCTGGCGTCGATCTATCGCCCGGCCCGCTGGCCGAGGTGCTTGAGGCGCTCCAATTGGACGGTCCGCTCAGTTTGGAGCACCTTTCGTCCCAAGAGGCGCGGCATCTGTTCGCTTCGGCCGCGAATACCGACCTTTCGCCAACTGTTAATGCTATGGCAGTCGTCGATGGATGGATAATGTCTATGACGCGCTCGACGCTCCGCCGCGAGACGCAGCGCCTCCAGGATGAAATCGAACAGGCGCAATGCGCCCAGGATACGGCGCGGCTCTTCGAATTGGTGTCTAGAAAAGTGAATTTGGAAAAGGAAATCCAGCGCACCGGCGCGGCTTAAACGGCCCGCGGGAAAGCGCATAGTTGCGTGTATAGCGGATAATTGATCGAACGCAGAGATTGCACGCGAATCCCATACCCGAGGTAAACCATGCAGGCTACCGGCAAAAAATCGGCAGTAAAGTCCCATCCGAGCAAGGCGGCAACCAAACACGCCGCAACCAAATCGGGCTCGCACAAGCGTCCGTCCGGCGAGAAGGCAAAGCACCCGTCCGGAGGCGACGCGCCCACTGCGGTGGAAGAGCTTGCCGCAAAGGAACTTGGACGCCAGAAGGTCATCCAGCTTGCCAAGGAAAAAGACGGAAAACTCACCTACGATGACCTGAACGCCATCCTGCCGTTGAATGCCACTTCCGAAGAAATGGAAGAGGTGATGATTACGCTCAACGACATGGACATCGAAATCGTCGACGAATTCCGCATGGACGCGGAAACAAAGCAACAGCAACAGCAAGAAGAACGCAAGGCGCGCCGCGCTGAAATCCGCCGCGACGCCGCCGCCGCGAAACTCGAACGCGCCGATGACCCCGTCCGCATGTACCTGCGCGAGATGGGCCGCGTGCCGCTGTTGACCAAAGATCAGGAAGTCGCCATCGCGAAGCGCATCGAAGCCGCGGAGATGGAACTGACGGACGTCCTCCTCAGCACGCCGTACACGCTCAAAGAAATCCAAATGCTCGCGGCCCGCATCATGGCCGGCCGCCTCAACTTCGCCCAAATCACCGAGATAGACGACCTGCGCGAGCAGAACAAATTCGTTAAACGCCTGCCCGTGTTGATGGATGAATTGGCGGACCTCGACAAAAAAATCGAAGCGCAGGAAAAACGCCTGCGCCGCACCGGCCTATCGCAAAAGAGCATCGTCAGCGGCGAGGACCGCATCTTCGAATTGCGCACGAAACAAGGCGACATCGTCCGCGAATTCCGCCTGAAGGCGCGCGAAATCATGAAAATCGCGCGTAAGATCAAAGGCCTCAAGCGCCGCATCGCCACCTCGCGCGACGAGATCGATCGCATCGAACGCGAGGTCGGCTTCCCCGCCGAAGAAATCCACGACATCGCCATTCAAGTGCGCCGTTCCGCGGCGGCCGCGGAAAAGCTCGGCGTCGAACGCGAAGTGCTCCTCGACGCGGAACGCCGCCTCTCGATCGCGCAACGCAAAATCGAACAAATCGAATCCGACGCGCGGCTCGACCCCGATCAAATCACCGTGCTTATCGACACGCTCAAAGACCGCGAAGAGAAGATCTACGCGGCGAAAATGGAACTCGTCGAAGCGAACCTGCGCCTCGTCGTCAGTATTGGCAAGAAATACACCAACCGCGGCATGTCTTTCCTCGACCTCATTCAAGAAGGCAACATCGGCCTTATGAAGGCGGTCGATAAATTCGAGTATCAGCGCGGCTACAAATTCAGCACCTATGCAACGTGGTGGATTCGCCAGGCGATCACCCGCTCGATCGCCGATCAGGCCCGCACGATCCGCATCCCCGTGCACATGATCGAATCGATCAACAAACTCGTCCGCACGAGCCGGCGCCTCGTCCAGCAATTCGGACGCGAACCCAGCCCCGAGGAAATCGCGGAAGCGATGGAAATGTCCGCGGACAAGGTCCGCAGCATCCTCAAGATCGCGCAAGAAGCCATCAGCCTGGAAACCCCGGTGGGCGACGACGGCGACAGCAGCTTCGGCGACTTCATCGAAGACAAAGGCGCCGAATCGCCTGCGAATGCGACGGCCTTCGCCGTATTCCAGGAAAAGCTCGACTCGGTACTCGGCTCACTCACCGAACGCGAAGAAAAAGTCCTGCGCCTGCGCTTCGGCCTGGGCGACGGCTACCCCCGCACGCTCGAAGAAGTCGGCAGCGTGTTCAACGTAACCCGCGAACGCGTCCGCCAGATAGAAGCCAAGGCCCTCCGTAAAATGCGCCACCCAACCCGCGCCCGCGAACTCAAACACTTCGTCGAATGGAGCTTGAACCAACAGTAACCAGTAAGTCCCCTTCGGAAGGGGGATTTAGGGGGATGTAAGGCGGCGCCCGTGAGGC
>JBGTJY010000402.1:0-2241 GCA_041744855.1 Candidatus Hydrogenedentales bacterium | reverse complement strand
ACCCATCCCCCGCCCCACAGCTTGAACATCGCATACAGCGCAACAATGCCGGACGCGAGCACAGTTCCCATCGCTGCGCCCGCAGTTCCGTACGCCGGAATCGGGCCCAGGCCGCTGATAAGAACCACGTTGAAGACGATGTTGAGCACCGTCATCGTGATACCAAGCACCATCGGTGTTCGCGCATCGCCCGCACTTCGTAGCGCGCCGCCAAGCATGAAGAACACGAGCATGCCACTGCTGAACAGGAACATGATTCGAATGAATGGCAGCGCTTCCGCCTTCACTTCGGGCGCAGCATTCACGAGGTCAAGTAGCCACGGTGACGCAAAGTATCCCACTGGCGCCATGATAAAAACGGAAATACCAATCGCGGTAAGGAACGATTGATAGACAGTTCGGTCGACATTCTCTTCGTCATTCGCGCCGGCGAATCTTGCCACGAGAACGCTCATGCCGGTAAAGACCGAGGATATGAACGCAATTACAACGATAAAGATCTGCCACGATACGCCGATGGCGGCGTTGCCCGTGAAGCCAACAAGATTTCCGACCAGAATGTGATCGATTATTCCCTGTAAACCGCCGAAGATGTTCGTCAGCACGGTTGGCCACGCTAGCTTCCACACTGCTCCGGCGAGCGATCCTTCGATGATCGAGCGGTCGTAGCGCATCGCTGGCTTCGGCGGCAACCCGGGAACCACAGACGAGGAGGGCATGGAAGACACGTCATCCGCGACGGCGTCATCCGTCGCCAGATCTTCCTGAGAAGTTGACTCGGCTGCCGTTCCTGCCAATGGAGCAATGTCTGTCATTGTTTTGATTCTACTTCATTATTCGGCAAAGCGTTCGAGTAATGGTGATATTTTGTGCCTAACCTTTACTCCCGCCCCCAGTTCCGATGAGAATTTTCAGGTCGCCTTTCGTCGTCGTCGCGCTTGTCGTCGCAATGTCCGCGTGCGCTACTGCCGGCACTCCTGCAACGCAGACGGGCGGAGATACCGTCGACATTATCGTCTCAGGCGGCCTCGTATACGACGGCACCGGTGGCGCGGGCAGAGTCGCTGACGTCGGCATAAGAGGCGACCGGATTATCTTTGTCGGCGCCACTCCTCCCGGCACAGTCGCCCGTCGGCGCATCGACGCCAGCAATCTCATAGTTGCTCCGGGCTTCATCGACCCACACACCCATGCCTACGAGGGGCTTCCCGGTATCAATGCCGAGCGCCGCCAGAATGCGTCGTCGCTCATGCAGGGAATTACGACCGTGGTGCTGGGAGCGGATGGACGCGGCCCGCTTGAGGTCGCCAAAACCCTCCAGGAGTCCCAGGAAGCGGGGCTTGGAACCAATACCTACGCGATGACGGGATTCGGAACGGTGCGGTCTCGCGTTATGGGGGCGTCGTCGGCGCCCGCCAGCAAGACTCAGATCGATTCGATGCGTGCGCTGATTGACCGGGCGATGCGTGAGGGGGCGTTTGGAGTGGGCTCGGGACTGTTTTACGCCCCACAGAGCTACGCCACCACGGAAGAGGCCATTTCGGTCATATCGGCCGCAAAGCCATATGGCGGTGTCTATGACACCCATCAGCGGGACGAGAGCTCGTACACAATCGGCCTGCTCGCCTCGGTGCGCGAGTCGATTCGGATCGGATGCGAGTCGGGCCTTACGGCCAACATCGGGCACATCAAAGCGCTGGGAGTGGACGTCTGGGGCAAGGCCGACAGCGTCCTCCTTATCATGCGCGAGGCTCGTGCGCGTGGGTGCAAGACGGTCGCGGATCAGTACCCATGGACGGCGAGCGGCACCGGACTAAGTGCCGCACTGTTACCGCGGTGGGCGCAGGCCGGCGGCAACGATTCGCTTCTCGCCCGGATTGCGCAGCCCGCTACGAAGGCCCGTATGCTTGAAGAGATGAGGGACAACCTGAGGAGACGTGGCGGTGACAGCACTCTGCTGCTGACCGCGGGTAGCGCGGTGGCGAAGCCCTACATCGGGAAGACCCTGGCCCAGGTGTCCCGGGATAAGGGGACCCCGCCGGTGGAGACGGCGCTTGAGCTCATTAGGATCGGCGCGGACATGAGTGTGGCCTCGTTCAATATGACCGAATCGGACATAGAAACCTTCATGAAGGACCCGTTTGTGATGACGAGTTCTGATGGTTCGGGGGGCCATCCTCGGCTCTATGGCACCTACCCGCGCAAGCTTCGCCGTTATGTGCTGGACAAGCCCGTTATCAC
>JBGTJY010000401.1:0-14959 GCA_041744855.1 Candidatus Hydrogenedentales bacterium | reverse complement strand
GTCCAACGTACGTACCTCCGGTTCCACCTTCGAAAACGACTCCACCGCTCGTTCGCCACACAACTTCGCCAGTGGCTCGCGTGGGTGACACTGAGGTGGAATTCCGTTTGAGCGCGCCATCGATAGTCAGGATGGCGTTCGTCGAAGTACCCCCACGATGATGAAACGACAAAATACTGCGTTCACCGGATTCTCGATTGGGATCGGGGATGGAGTAATACAACGTCCTGTTCGACGAATCAAGATAATCGATCGCGAGGTCGACGGCTGCGTCCATCGTGAGACGTCCATGGCCAGTAAATCGATCTCTGCCAAATACAGCGTCATCCGGGAAAGGTGGGTATGGAGGACCGGTGGTGGCGTTATACACGAGATCCTCGGCGGTTTCGGTCATGATGTATTGGAGTTCCAAGGGCGAAAGGAGGGGATTGACTTCGAGGAGAAGTCCCGCCACGCCCGCGAGTTGGGGAACAGCGCTTGAGGTACCACGGCCGCCACCGGTAATGTAACTAGTCGCGTTCCAATCTGGTGACCTGGCCGCCGAGTAGGGAAAATCTTCTCCCGGATATGGGTCCACGCCAGCGACTGGAGACGTTACGTCTACTGCCCACCCGTAGTTCGATCCGACGTTTCCGCCTTGACCGAATTTCGTCCGGTGATCGTAGTAATCGGAAGCGCCAGTCACCATGACTTCGGGCCATACCTGGGGAAAAAGAGGCCGAGAGTCCAACGATATTGCATCGTTTCCAGAGGGAGCCGCGATGAACACTCCCTGCGCTCGTGCGTTTTGAATGGCGGCTAAAAATAACGGATCGAAAGTATCGAGAACGGATATCAATTTCAGAACGTGCGCGCCACTGTCGGCCGCGTAATTGATCGCTTGAGCAAGCCTTTCAGTGTAAAAGACGTCGGTCGTGCCGTATATCTCGCCCGGGTCGTACGTGTTTACGTGGAACCGAAGCGGCATAATGAGACAAGTCGGGCATAGACCCGGCACCCCGAGCGACTCCGAGGTCGAGGTGCTGGGAGTGATTTGCGCCGCAGATACGCCAATTGTTTTGGTACCGTGGCTCCGGAGGTCATCGTACAACGCGAACCCGTAGTGATCCGGAAATGGCACGTAATCGCCCGCGGACGCTAGCGGATCGATTCCTACGAAGTCCCAGCCGAAAAAATCGTCGATAAAACCGTTCCCGTCGTCGTCTAGGTTGTTGTCGCCGGTCTCTAATTCGGGAAAGTTATACCACTGATTCGGTCTGAGGTCCGGATGGCCGTCGACAGCGGTGGGAAATGATCTGGATTTGTAATGAAGATTCGCCGTAGGAGTCGGTAGGGTGTAGGTCTGAAATGCGCCGTTCCGGTAGATTGTCGCGGAGTTCCGATAGTCGAGCGCGACGCCATTATCAAATGCCGCAATAACGATGGGTTCGTCAAACTCGCACTTCAGTTTGCTGTTCGTGTCAGGAATTGGAAAGCTGGGAGCGCACGCCATGGCCCACGCCTTCGCTGCGTTCAGACGATCATAATACCAGCGGATCGCTCCTGCAGTTTCTTCAAGGGTCGCAGCCTCGCCAGATTGGATTTTGTAGTACAGATCACGGTTCTGTGGCGGCGAGGAGTTTCGCTTCGGCTTCGGTTTTTCGTTCGCGCCGCGCCAAGTCGGCCGGTGTCTTTCCGGCGGCATTCGCGGCGGACACATTCGCGCCGCGCGCAATTAGCCAGTCGATCATTTTCACTTGACCGTGCAGCGCGGCGCTGTGGAGCGGCGTGTCGCCGAAATTATCTTGGGCCTCGATGGCCGCGCCTGCGTCGATCAGTAGTTGCGCCTGATCGATTCGGCTCAGCGTCGCCGCGCAGTGCAGCGGGGTCATACCGGTCACGTCCTTCGCGTTCACTTCCGCGTTGTGCGCGAGCAATATCGCGACCGAGTCCTTGCGGCCATAGGTTACGGCATAGTGCAGGGGCGTTTTTTTCATATCATTGAGATCGTGGACGGCTTCGGGATCGGCCTCAAGCCACGCTTGCAGGGCTTCAGGCTCGGGCTTGGCGGCGAGGTCGTGCGTGGATGCGCTGCAGCCCGCGAGCGCGGCGATTGCGACGACGAGCGCGTATTTCGCAAGCATGCGGGTTTACTCCACCGTCACGCGGGCGTACCACTCGTCCGCGTTGGACGGATCGATCTGCGCGGGCTCGAGGATGATCTGCGCCTCCGCGGGTTCTCCGCGCGCGAGCTTCACTGCCTGCTCCAATCCCTCCGCTGCGCACGTCGGGTAGTAGAATGTGCAAGCAAGCATGCCCTCTTGCACGCGTTTCACGCCGCCTTCGGGTTTGCCTAGGCCGTCGACGCCGACGAATATCATTTCTTTTTCGCGGCCCGCGTTTTTCGCGGCCCAGTATGCGCCGACGGCCATCGGGTCGTTGTGCGCGTAGACGGCGTCGATGCGCGGGTTCGCTTGCAAGATCGTTTCCATGCGCGATTGCGCTTCGCTTTGAATCCAGTTCGCCACGTCTTCGATCACGCGCACTCCGGGAACGGCGTCGATATGTTTGCGCGCGCCGTTGTGGCGTTCCTCCTGGGGTTTCGTGCCGAGGAGACCTTTCAATTCGACGACGATTGGGTTTTCGACGGTTTTTTCTTTCAAGTAATTCGCGACGAATTGGCCCGCGAGTTCACCGATTTTAACGTTGTCCGCGCCGACGAACGTGTCGTAGACCGGCTCGATAAGATTGCGTTCGAGACAGACGACTTTAATGCCTTGGTCGCGCGCCTTTTTGACGACGGCGGTCAACGGGGCGGCTTCGTTGGGCGCGACGATGAGCACGTCGACATCTTGCAGAATAAAGTTTTCGATCTGCGCGATCTGCTTGGCGTTGTCTTGTTGCGCATCCTGAATGACGAGTTCGCAGTCGGGATACTTTTCGATCTCGCGCCGCATGATCGCGTTTTGCGCCGCGCGATAAGGCTCGGCACTGTTGCATTGGGAAAACGCGATGACGTGTATGTCGTCCGTCTTGGCCGCATCGTCCGAGGGTGGCGCACAAGCGGCGAGCATACCGAGGGAAATCATCGCGCATGCAATTTGAGTTCGCGACAACAAACTTGCTCGAAAGTTCATCGGAATCCGCCCGCCGTCACGCCGTTTTTCGCCCGACCATTTGCAACCAGACTGCAGCGAGGATGATACCGCCTTTGATCATCCACTGCACGTTCTCCTGGACATTGTTGAGGCCGAGCACGTTCGAGATGATGCCGAGTACCAGCGCGCCCACTATCGTGCCCGTAATGCTGCCGCGGCCGCCCATGAGGCTCGTGCCGCCGATGACGGCGGCGGCGATCGCGTCGAGTTCGTAGGCCTGGCCCGCGTTCGGATTGCCGAGGTGGGTCTCGCTGCAGTAGAGGATGCCCGCGATGCCGGCGATGAATCCCGACAATGCGTAGACGCGGACCTTTACCCAACCGACGTTGATGCCGGATAGGCGCGCCGCGTCTTCGTTACCCCCGACCGCGAAGACATAGCGGCCGAAGCGCGTCCAATTGAGCAGCACCGCACAAAGCGCCGCGAGGACGGCGAATGTCGAGATGACGAACGCCTTGTGGCCCACGACATCGACCCAGGGGCGCGTGCGGTCGTCGTAGCCGACCGCGATGGTGGCGTTGCTGACGAGCCATTTCGCGAAGCCGCGACTCGATATCATCACGGCGAGCGTGACGATGAAGGGTTGGAGGCGCAGACGGGTGATCGTCATTCCCGAGATTAGGCCGAATGTCGTCGCCGCGAGGATGGCCAGGGCCACGCCGAGGAATGGCGACCACGCGGCGTCGACCTCGGTGAATGTGTACGCGAAGATGGTGCAGGAGAGCGCGAGCAGCGAGCCGACGGAGAGATCGATGCCGCCCGCGATGATCACGAGCGTCATGCCGAGCGCGAGAATTCCGACGTCGGAAATTTGGCGCAGGACATTGGCGAGATTGTCCGTGCGCCAGAAAATCGGGATGCCCTCCGCGCGCGGCGAAAAAATGGTCGCGAGCAGAATGACGAACGCGAGCGTGCCGAGCGGGCGCACCCAAGTACCCAGCGGCCGCACCCAACCTTGACGCAACACGCCCATTGGCGGCAGCCGGGTGGCCAGGTTCATCCAGGCGCCGGCTTACCAGAGCTGATTGCGCAACAGCTCGATTTCGGCGCGCAGGTCGCGGGTTTCACGGAACGCGCGCACCTTTTGTTCGAGCGCTTCAGGCAATTCCTTGGTGCGAATCGTCTCAAGCTCGCGCGCGAGACGTTGCGCTTCGCGCTTCGCCGCTTCCATCTCGGCCATCGCTTTCGCGACGGCGTTGGATTCGCGGTCGGCGGACTGCAATTCTTCGACGATGCGTTTCATGTCCTCGTTGCGTTTCGACGACGCCGCGAGTTCGTTCTCGCGTTCCTGGAGCATGGTGTAGAGGTCGGCGATTTGCGCCTCGGCCGACACCAGGTTTTGCGATACCGCGCCCTGTCTCGAGGAGGCATCGTCCAATCGCGCCTGCAGATCCGCCGCGCGCTGCGCCGATTCCGCACCGGCTGACTCCGCAGACACGAGCTTCTCACTCAATTCGGCGAGCGCACGTTTGGATTCGTCGATTTGCGCGACCGCTTGGTCCAACTGGGCGCGGAGGGCGTCGATTTCGTCCGCGGCGGCCGCCATCGCTTCGATGGATTCATCGCGCCGCGCTTCCACGGCGGCGAGCGCCGTCTGCCGGGATTCGAGCGATTGTTCGAGCTCGGACGCGCGGGCCTCGAGTTCCTCGATCGTGCGCAGATGACCGGCGAGTTCGGCCCGTGCGCGTTCGGCTTCGGCGAGGGCGGCGTTGCGTTCGGTTTCGCGCGCTGACAGTGTTTGACGCATGCGCTCGAGTTCCGCGCTCAGTCGCTCGCGCTCGGTCGTCGCGCCGGCTGCATCGTCCGCGCGCTCGGAGGCTTCGCGCACGAGGGTTTCTATTTTGGCTGAGGCCACAAGTTCCCGGCCGAGCGCGGCTTCAAGGTCGGCGCGCATGCGTTCGAGCGACGCCATTAATGAGCCGCGGCTCGACGTGAGTTCTTCGGTATTCGCGCTCGCGCCTGCGAGGGTCGCTTCGAGCGATGCCTGGGCATTCCGCGCTTCGGCCAATTCCGCGACGGTCGTTTCGAGGCGGTCGTGCGCGTCGTCGAGGCGCGTCTCCAAATCCGCTTCACGCCGGTGCGCGTCTTCGAGCGCGGTTCGCAGCGATTCGATTTGGCCTTGCACCGCGCGCGCTTCGGTTTCGGACAGTTTCGCTTGGGACGCGCGCCGCGTGACCTCCGAGGAATCCGTGAGCGTGAGCAATTCGTCGCGTTCGCGTTGAATGGAGACGAGCCGTAATTTAAGGGTGGACGCCGCGTCGCGCAGATTGGTGATCGCGGTATTCGCGTCGACGTGATCGCGTTGCAGCAGCGCCACGCGCCGTGTAAGGCTGACGAGGTCGATTTCGAGCGCATCGCGACGCACTTCGGACTCGGCCAGCGCGCGGTTTTTCTCGGTGAGCTGTTCGAGCAGCGACGCATTCTCGCCGATGGTCTTCACATTCGCGTCGAACAGGCTGCGATGCGTTGAACGCATCTCTTCGAGTTCGGCCAGCAGTCCCTCGCGTTCCGCGGAGATGCCGTTCAACTCGTCCGAACGGGACGCCAACAACGCGTGAATGGTTTCCGCCTCGCTGCGCGCTTGTGCCTCGAGCGCGGTCAACTCGGCGACCTGCCGCTTGAGGTCGTCCACTTCGGTTTCGAGCGCGTCGCGGCTTCGTTGGACGTCGTCGAGAAGTTTGCCCTGGGCAGCGAGGCGTTGCGCGAGATGGCGCCGTTCGGAATCGACGCGCGTGCGTTGCGAACGGACATTATCGAGCTCCTGCCGCAACTGGGTCAGGCTCGACGACAAATCCATCGAACGCGTGGCGCTGACGTTAAGTTCGGCGCGCGCGGCATCGAGTTCCCCGGAGAGTCGGTCGAGTTCCGACTCCGCATTGCGGCTCTCGCCGCTCATGCTCGCGAAGCGTTCCTCGAGGTCGCGCAGGCGTTGTTCCACGAGCGCTTTTTCACCGCTCACAGTTTCAAGTTGTTCACGCCCGTGGGCTGAGATTTGTTCGAGTTGTCCCCGCAGTGCGTCGGCTTCGTCGGCGCGGCGGTGCGCGCGCTCGAGTTCGCCCTCCAGGCGCATGACCGACTCGGCCAATGCGGATTTTTCGGCCGACAGCGATTCCATGTCCGCCAAACCGCGATCTCGTTCCGCGCGCAAGTTCTCGAAGTGTTGCTCCGCCGTGCCTTCCAAGGCTTCGAGCGTGGTTACGCGGCGGCGTAGGTCGGCAATCTCGGACTCGACCGCGCGGCGAAGGCGCTCGGATTCGACGAGTTCCGTTTCGCGTTGGACGAGTTCGTTCTCCAACTCGCGCACGCGGACGGCTGCAGTGGAGCTTTCCGCGCGCACGGCTTCGAATCGCTCGGTCAAATCCGCGAGGTCGCGTTCGAATGCGCTCCGTTCCCGCGTCAGGATGGCGAGCGTCGCTTCGCGGTCTTCCAAATCCCGCATCAGGCGATGCACGCGGGCGACGGCCGCCGAATCGCCCTCGCGATGCACTTCGATTTCCGCCGCGAGCCGTTCGTAGTCCGCGCGCAACGAAACGTTTCGCTCGCCGAGGTCGCTGAGTTTTGCACCCTGCGTGCCCAGGGTTTCGCGCAGGGTCAAAATGGTCGATTGCGCGTCGCGTTCGCGGGCCGCCGTTTCGAGATGCGCTGCGTCGCGCTCGGCGAGCGTTTCTTCGAGGCGGTGCTTGTCCTCCTGCAACCGCGCGATCACGGATTCATGCCGCGCGATCGCATCCTGCAAATGCTCGGCATCGGACAGCAACTGCACGCGGATCGTTTCCGATTCGCCGCGCCGCGCTTCGGTGCGGGATAGCTCCGCGGTCAGCTCTTCGATGCGTGCGGTCGCGCGCTGATGTTCCGCGCGAAGGTCGTTCAATTCGGTGTCGAGACGCCCAGCGAGGCCATCGACGCGGAGATGCTCGCGAGAGAGTTCGTCGACGCGTCGGCCACGCAGTTCGAAATCATGGCGAAGCGTTTGCAGTTCGGCGGAGGCGCGCTGGTATGCGCCCTGGACGCGGCCGAAATCTACTTCCATGGCGGCGAGGTCGCCCTTCAGCCGCGCCTTTTCGAGCGTGACATTTTCGAGGCGTTCTCGGTTGTCCGCGACGCGCTGGGTCAGCGATTCGATTTCCGTCGTCGAGCGCCGGACCGTGTGCTCCAGTTCCGCCACGCGTGTTTGCAGGGTTTCGCGATCGCGGCCGATCGTGTGGTTTTCCGCGGCGAGCGAATCCACGCGCACGCGATAGTTCGACAACGCCGTTTCTAAGCCGAGAATGGTCTCTTGCGCGCGGCCTTGTTGCTCGCGCAGATCGTTGACCGTTCCCGTCAGGCGTTCGCGCTCGGCTTGCGCGTCCGTTAGGCGCTGATTCGCGGAACGCAGCGCTTCGTCGCGAGATTTTAGGGTCTCGAGCAAGCCCGTGATTTGCCGTTCGTATCCGGCGTAGAGTCCCTCGAGTTCGGCGACGCGTCCGGTCAATGCCGCGTTGTCGGTATCGAGACTATCGAGGCGCTGCTTACGTTCGGCCAATTCTTCGACGAGCGCCTGAACCCGTTGGTCGAGGCCGGCTTTTTGCAAGAGCGATTGGTCGTGCGCCTCACGAAGTTCAGCCAGGTGGCGTTGCGCGTCGGCTGCCGATTCTTGCGCGGCGCTGAGCTCCCGGCGCCGCTCACTCAATTCCGTCGTGAGCGATTCGACATCAACTTTCGCGCGCGCGCGGTCCGCATCGGCATCTTCGCGTGCACGCGCAAGATCATGCGACACGGAATTCAGCTCGGCTTCCAACTTCGCCGCGCGGGCTTCAAGCTCGTCTCGGGTGCGTTGGGCGTCGCCAATGAGCGCCTGGGCGGCGGATTCCCGCGTTTCGAGTATGCCGAATTCGCGTTGCAACCCCGCGGCGCGATCTTCCAAATCGGATCGCTCTCTTGAAAGCGCATCGAGCCGCAGCCGCTCCTCGCGCAATTCGGACTCGAGCGACAGGCGGACCGCACGCAGTTCACCTTCGTTCCGTTGCGCGAGTTCCAATTGCGATTCAAGTTCCGTAGTGAGCGACTCGAACCGCGCGCGTTCGCCTTCGAGCGCGTGAATGCGCGCATGGGCATCGGCGACGGCGTGTTCCGCCGCGCCCTTCGCATCGGAAAGTTCGCGCTCGCGGGCCAAGGCCGCTTGATGAGAATCTGACAGCGCGCGCAATTCGTTTTCGAGGGCGGCGCGTCCCGCGCGAAGTGATTCGCTGGTGCGGCGCTCGTCCTCCAGTTCCACTCGGAGTGACGCGGCTTCCGCGCGGGCGAGTTCGGACGTTGACTCCAATCGCTGCAGGCGATCGTTGAGCTCAGTTGTGCGGCGTTGAAGCTCGCCGCGTTCAAGGCCCACGGCGTCGAGTTGCGATTGGGCCTGGCCCAGCGCCTGCTCGAAATTCGCTCGCGTGACTTCGAGATCGCGCAACCGTTCGCGTTGACGTTGTACGTCCGTTGACGCCGATTCAATCTCGCGCGTGCGTTCGGCGGCGAGCGCTTCCGCCGAGAGGAGTCGCGCGCTAAGCGTGCGCGCGGAATCTTCGGCCGTGGCTCTTGCCGCGATGACCAATTGCAGTTCGGCGCGGGCCGCATTCAGGGCGGCGTCGAGTTGCCTCACCTCGATGGATTGGGCGCGCTGGCGCTCTTCGACTTGCTTCGACTCGATGCGAAGTTCGCGCAATTCGGTCTCGATTGAATCGCGTTCGTTCCGCGCCGCCAGGAGTTGATCGGCGCGGGCCTGCAATTCTTCGGTGAGCGCTTGAATCCGCGCGTTCGCGTTGGTCTCGCGTTGTTCGATCGCGCGGCGATCGGAATTCGCCGCCATGATTGCGGCATCGAGCGACTTGACCCGCTCGGCAAGGCCCGCGCTCGTTTGGAATGCCTGTTCCGCATCCGATTGTGCTGCGTGGAGTTCACGGCTCAACGACTCGGCGCGGGAACTCGCTTGCTCCCGCTCGACGCGCAGCCCATCCCGCTCGCCAAGCAGGCCGGAGCGTTCCGCGTTGAGCCCTGCGATTTGTTGCTCGCGTTCGGTTAGGAGATCGCTGAGCCGTTCGAGTTTGTTCTGTCCCTCCGCCAATTTCTGCCGGGCCGTGTGCAGCTCGGCGCGCGTATCGTCGAGGTCTTGCTCGAGCCGCGTTCTCGTTTCCCGCTCGGCTTCGGACGATTCCGCCGCGCGACGCAATTCGAGTTCCGCTTGCTCGACGCGGCGCTGCGTTTGCGCCAGGCGCTCTTCCTTTTCCGCGAGCTGACGCTTCGCTTCCGCGCGGGCCTCCTCGTTTTGCGCGAGCGACCGGCGAATTTCCTCGGTCTGGGCCATTCCATCGGCATAGCGGCGGCGATAGTCCTCGCGCTCGACGCCGAGGTGCGAGGCGACTTGCTGGAGCTCGCGGGCTTGGCGCGCATTCTCGTCCAGCGCCGCTTCGAATTGTCGGGCCTCTTCTTCCCAGCGTTCCGCGAGAGATTGCGCGCGTTGCACTTCGCGCTCGGCGAGATCGCGCTCTTCGCGGGTGGTGCGTAGCTTCGCCTCAAGGTCGGTGACGGTTTTGGACAGGTGCGATTCTTTTTCGCGCAGGCGGCGCACGTCGCCCGTGAGTTCGAGGAAACTGCGTTCGAGATCGGCGATTCGATCGTGAGACCCCGACACCGATCGCGCGTTAGTCTCGGCGCTTTCAAGCGCTTGCGATCCCTCGGTGGTGTGGGCCGCGCGGCTGCCGTGCGGCCAGGAGAGAATGCGGCCCTTCGCGCCGGGCTGCGTGTTCCGCAGTTCATCGCGCAGATTGGAGAGGAGCGACTCGAATTCCTTGTTTCGTTCGATCGCGGCTTGGAGCGCCTGCTCGCGTTCGCTCAAGTTGCGTTGGAGCGACTCGATGCGCGAGGACGCCTGGCGTTCGCGGGAACGCATCTCGTCGAATTCGCGGGCGAGATTGTCGCGCATTTTGTCGAGCGTGCGCGTGATTTGGCGAGTATCCGGCTTGAACGCGGGCATTTTGTAGGAGGAGCGCGAACCGTCGACGGGATGCTCGGGTGTTTTCGCCCGGCGTTCGTTCAGAAAAGCGCGGACCTCGGCTTCGCGGGTCTTTTCGGCGAGCGCGGCCAGGCGGTCGCAGAGGTGATAGGCTTCCTCGATCCGACCGAGTTTTCCCAGGCAATACGCCTTGGACGAGATGACGCTCGGGTCGTTTGGATAGGTCGTGGCGAGCGCATCCAGGAGCTCAAGTGCTTTGTCGTTTTTCTCCTCGCGGAGGAGCGTCGACGCTTCGCCAATCAATCGATGTTGCTGCGATGTAGTCATGCTTCGGAAATCCCCCTGACGCGCGCCGGCGCCACACTGCACGGAACGACAACACTATAATTCGAAAGGCGTCGCCGCGCAACCGCGATTAAACGGTCTCGCCATTTTCTTTCCCCGGCCGGGGTTCTCTCGCGACTGGGGTTTTCTCGCGACTGGGGTTCTCTCCCGACTGGGGCCGGGGTATACTGGCAATCCGGGTGGGGCCTGGTTCGGCTCGATGATTGAAGGAGATAGCGCCTGCCTCTTGGGCGCGCGGGTGGGAGATGACGGGTTTCTTTCGCACGTTTGCATTCATTGCGACTTGCATGATTCTCGGGATGATCGCGTTTTGGGCGGTCAATCGGGGCGGCGAGCGAAAGGTCGCGGCGCCACCCGCAGCCGTTGAACCTTCCGCACCCGCGGCGGTCGTCTCAATGGAACACTTCTTCGCCTTGAACGACGGTATGAGCTATGCAGACATTGTCAAAGTCATTGGCGCGGAGGGACGGCTCTACACGGCGGTGGGCCAGCCCGCGGACGACTCTTCCGCCAAACAGGCGGTATATATGTGGACGAATCCCGACGGAAGCAAGTTGAGCGTCGTTTTGGAGCACGACGCCCTTGTTTCCAAGGAGCAGTTGCGGCTCAAATGACTGCCTGAGCCAGCGGCGATACCACCATGCGAACCATCACGCAGCCTAGCCCGGGCGAGGAAGTCCTCTTTCGCGGGGATGTCGTCGTCGTGACGGATAAGCGGGTCGTGTTCCAGACCAAGAGCTTTACCGCTTCGGCCATTTCCAGCATCAGCGTCGCGCCGGAACCACAGAAGCGCCGGCGGCGGCGGTTGCGTTGGTCGGCGGAAGACAGCGTCGCGCTGGCCGTGGTGGTTATTGGAATGATAATGGGCGCCGGTGGGGCGTTGCTTGCTCGGGGGACAATTGCAATCCAAATTGCCCTGGGGGCTTGGGGCCTGCTCGTGATTGGATTCGGCTCTATATTGTATACGCGCACGCGGGCCGCGAGAACCCGCGCCTATGTGGAACGCTACACGGTGACCATCGCCACGATCGACGGCGAGAAAGGCAAAGTCAACGGGCTTGACGAGGAAACGGCACGCCGGCTGGCTACGGCCATCAGCACGGCGTCGACGCGCAAATAGCAATCCCCGCGCACACGGTTCCGCGTGCGCGGGAAGATTAGCGGAGTTCGTTGGGCTACTTCGCGACTTGGATTTTGAACGCGCCTTTCACTTTTTCCCAGGCGAGATAGCAGGTCGCGGAATCTTCGCTCAGGTCGTCGAAGCCAAACTGCAACCATTCGTGGTGTTCGGTGGATTGCGGTTTGATTTTCACCTTGAGGACATCTTTGGACGCGTCGTACGTGAAACTTCCCCACGCGTTGTTGACGCTGTTGAATGCGATCGTCCACTCTTCTTTCTCGGGGATGACGTGGAATCCGTACTTGCCTGCCGGGAGTTTTTGGCCTTCGATCGTCACCTCGGTAGTGCATTCGAACGTGGTGTTATTGTTTGCGCCTGCCCGCCACACTTTGCCGAAGGGAACGACTTCGCCCCAGATGGTCCGACCTTTCACGCCGGGACGGTGATAGGTTATTTCGACGTCGGTGGTGTGAATGCGTTGCTTTACTTCCGCGTAGGGGCTCGCTTGGGCGCGAATATTCTGGGCCAACGCCCCAACACTCAATACAATCGCGCCAGCCAATGCGAACGCTATTTTTGGGGAGTTGTAACTGATATTCATTTGATTGTGCTCCAGTGGGGTTGAGAATGTCCGATACCTTATAAGGTTCAACCCGACAATGAATCAACTGTCGATCGCTTTCCGGCCACGGCTACAGCCGCCATTGCACGTCGCGCGTGACCCTGAAATAATGGGTGCAACTTCGGGAAGGAATGGGGGCGCTGATGAACGAGGGTATCGCGGCCGAAACGATTACATTCGATTTCGAGATTCAACTGGGCGACGAGACGGACGCGCCTATCGCGTTCACGGTCAACCTGGCTAAAGACACGCTCGACGCATTGCGCGTTGACGGCCCGCTGCCGAACTGGGCGCGGCTCGAGTATCACCAGTGTCCCGGGTGTCCCCTTCGGGCGGGAGAAGAGTATTGTCCCGCGGCGGCGTCGCTCTCGGACGTTATTGGTCATTTCGAGCGGTCGATGTCCTACGACGAAGCGACCGTGACCGTCCGGACGAAAGAGCGCAGCGTGACGACCCGGACCAACGCGCAATCGGCACTGCGTTCGGTCCTCGGTCTGGTGTTGGCCACGAGCGGCTGTCCGGTCCTTGCGAAATTCAAACCGATGGCTCGGTTCCACCTGCCCTTCGCAAACCGGGACGAGACTATCTACCGCGCGGCGGCCGCCTATCTGCTCGCGCAGTATCGACTGAAGCAGTTGCACCTGCCGCATGAGTTTAGCCTGGCGGGCCTGCAAAAGTTTTATGGCCAGGTCAGCCGGGTCAACCAGTGCTTGGCGAATCGCATTCGCGGGACCTCGCCGGGAGACGCGAATTTGAACGCGATCACGCTGCTCGACGTGCTCGCGCAGGAACTCAACTACTCGTTGGACGATAAGTTGGGCGAGCTGGATTATTTATTTCGCGCGTATATTTCGGGCTGAACTGTTCATCGCAAGCGCAACGATACGTCGCCTGAGGTGATGCGCTGAAGCGTTCCGCCGTCAGTACGCAGTAGCAATTCGCCGTTCGGCCCGAAATCTTCGAGTACACCGTCGATTGCGCCGTCCGCGGCTTGAACTTTCACCGGCTGACTGAGCCATTCGATCCGTTCGAGCCAGGCAGCGCGAATCGCGTTGAAGCCTCCGGAGCGCCATTGGTCAAGTCGTGGCGCGAGGTGAACGAGCAGTTGTTCGAGACAATCGTCGATGCTGTGTTCGGCGCCCGTCTCTCGCAGTATCGAATTCGCGGGAGGATTGATCGTGTCGGCAACCTCCGGCGGCATGTTGATGTTCAGGCCGATTCCCAGGACGATCGTTGCGCGATCGGCGGCCGATTCTGGAACGAGCTCGGCGAGAATCCCACAGATTTTTCGGCCATTCACGCGGACATCGTTCGGCCATTTCACGCGGGCGCTGAGGCCGTGTTCCACTTGTAAGTAGTCCGCCACTCCCAGGGCTGCGGACATGGCGAGCGACGGGAGCGTTTCGCGCGGAACGGTCTCGCGCAGTAGCACGGAGAACGCGAGATCGCGGCCCGGCGCCGCGACCCAGACTCGGTCCTGGCGACCGCGACCGGCGGTTTGTTCGCGCGCGGCGACAACTACGCCCGCTGCGAGCTGCGGCTCGAGGACTACGCGCTCGCGCAGATACGTGTTCGTCGACGGGAGCGAATCGAACCATTCGATACGCCAGGCGTCCGTTGGTTCTCGCTTCTTGTGGTCCTCCGTCATGCGGCGGATACTGCCGCGTCGTTACGGATTGCCGATTCGTTCCGGACTAGCACCGCCCCGCGTTCGAGCGTTAAAAGAAAACCCCGCCTCGGCACGGTCTTGATGATCGACGCCAGCCCGGCGTCGACGCTTCGGATCCGTTTCATCAGTTCGGTCTTCTGCACGTGTATTTGATTCTTCTCGACGAAGATGTCCGCGCCCCACAGTTCGTCGTAGAGCGTATCGTACGTCACGCATTCGCCCGGATGCGACGCGAGTGCTCGGATCAGGCGGTACTGCTTTTCCTGTAGCTCGACCGGCGCGCCTCGAACGACGATTTCAAAGGGCCGGGCGTCGTCGACGACGAGGAGGGGTTCGCCGCAGACGACGCCCGTTGGGGGTTGCCCTTTCTGGTGGCTCGCGCTGGCCGCGGAGCCGCGTTGCCCGTTGCTTCCCTTTTGTTGGGGTGCCCACTGCTGGAGGGCCCAGCTACGGAGGGACTGCGCGGTTTCGTTGGGGACGACCGCGCACAGTTGGGCTGGGGAAGCATTGACCAGCGCTTCGGGGGTGTGGAATCTATGGTCAACGAGGGCTGCGATAGTCGTCCGCGAGAGTCCCGGCTCTCTCAATCGACCGAGAGGAACAGCCTCTTCTCGCAGCCCTCGTTGTACACGAAAGGCAAGTGTTTGTAGCCGTTGGACAAATTCCGCGCCGGTGCCGGAGGCCCGCGCGATGGCCGCCATGGCCTCGAGCAGCCAACTGAGTTGATCCGCGGCGCCCGTGACCTGACCGGCCATGGTCTCAAAGCGTTCTTCAATCTGCGCGAGCGGCGCCAAGCTGGCCCATTCGTAGACCATCAGCGCTGCCTTGATCGCGCGGACCTCTTCGAAAAACGGCGCCACGCCGGCCTTGCGGATGCGGTTGAGCGGTACCGGCGCGTCATCCTGTTCGTAGCGCGTGAGGGCTTTCAGCGCGCCGGCGTAGTCCGCGTGATCGAATTCCGCCGCGCCCAGGCTTACGAATTGGAGCCGTGCATCCGGTGTCAGCGCCGCCGCGAGCATCGGGTCCACGTCGTGCCATGGCCGCGCCTCGAAGAACGGTTCGGGGCCTTGGGCGACGACGTCGAGCTGGG
>JBGTJY010000400.1:0-2155 GCA_041744855.1 Candidatus Hydrogenedentales bacterium | reverse complement strand
ATCGCCGCGCACGTTCGACGAACGCGTCCGTCGCCTGTATAGGCTGTGCATGTCGCGCGAACCGGAACGAGACGAGATCGCGCGTATTCGCGAGTACGCAGAAACGATTGCCGATTCGGTTGAAGACGAATCGCAAGTTATCGCTGGAATCAGTACCGACGAAGAAATCCCAATGAAAACGAGCGAGCGGCTCGCGCTGTGGACACTCATCAGCCGCGCCGTGCTCAACCTCGATGAAACCATCACACGAGAATGAAACGCTTGCGGGAACCAGTCATTCTGAGCGCGAGCGAAGAATCTCCGAATCTCGGTGACGCCGCCCGAAAGCGATTCTTCGCTCGCGCTCAGAATGACTGGTGCGGAATATAGGAGCAAATTCTGGAACAATGAACGGGAACGCACTGCACGAAACCACGCGACGGCATTTCTTCAGCGAATGTGGCGTCGGCCTCGGGAAAATCGCCCTTGCGACCATGCTCGCAGGGGCTAGGCCGGCGACGGCATCGCTGTTGCCTCCGCCTCATTTTCGCGCGCGCGCGAAACACATCATCTATCTCTTCATGGCCGGCGCGCCAAGCCAAATCGATCTCTTCGACCCAAAACCGACGCTCACGAAATATGACGGCGACGCAATGCCCGCCGAGATCGTCAAGGACCAGCGTTACGCTTTCATTCAACAAAATGCGGCGCTGATGGCCTCTCCATTTTCGTTCGGACAATACGGCCAAAGCGGCGCGCAACTTTCGGAAATGCTCCCGCACCTCCGCGACGTTGCGGACGACCTTGCGATTGTCCGCTCCATTCACACCGATCAGTTCAATCACGCGCCTGCGCAAATATTCTTCAACACGGGTAGTCCGTTGCTCGGCCGCCCCAGTATGGGCGCCTGGGTGTCTTACGGACTCGGCAGCGAAGCCGATGACCTGCCCGGCTTCGTCGTGCTGACCTCCGGCGACGGCACGAGCGGCGGCGCCGCGAATTGGGGTTGCGGATTTTTACCCACGCGCTATCAAGGCGTGCCGTTCCGCAGTCAAGGCGATCCGGTGTTGAACGCGTCGAATCCGCCAGGCGTCGACGCCGACGTACAACGAGCGTCGCTTGACCTCATCAACGATCTCAACGCGCGGCATTTCGAGCGAGTCGGCGATCCCGAAATCGAGGCCCGCATCAATAACTATGAGCTCGCGTACCGCATGCAGTCGAGCGCGCCCGAATTGACCGACCTCTCGCAGGAAACGCCAGAGACTCTCGTGCTGTACGGCGCGGAACCAGGCAAAAGCTCCTTCGCGAACAATTGCCTGCTCGCGCGGCGCATGGTCGAACGCGGTGTGCGCTTCATCAACGTCTATCACGGCAGTTGGGACCACCACAGCGACGTCGAGGGCGGCCTCAAACAAAAGTGCGGCGAGACTGATCGCGCGAGCGCCGCGCTCATCAAAGACCTCAAACAACGCGGCCTGCTCGAAGATACGCTCGTCGTCTGGGGCGGCGAGTTTGGCCGCACGCCCATGGTCGAGTCGAGCGCCGCGCTCGGCCGTAGCCGCGGCCGCGATCACCATCCGCAGGCCTTCACGATGTGGTTCGCGGGCGGCGGAATCAAAGCGGGACAAACCATCGGCGCAACGGATGAACTAGGCTTCCACATCACCGAGCGCCCCGTGCACGTCCACGACGTGCAAGCGACGATACTGCATCTCCTCGGCCTGAATCACGAGCGATTGACCTATCGCTACCAGGGGCGAGACTTCCGCTTGACCGACGTGTTCGGCAACGTCGTCCCGGAACTGATCGCGTAATCTTGAGGTCACAATCTGTGACCTCAAGCGGCAATTCAAGTCTCGATGGAAATTCGTCACGCCTTCTTGCCTACTTCTCGGACGAACCCAATCCGGCGTTTCTTCGGTGGATCGCTGGGCGCCATGAGTTGTCGTATCGCGGACACGATTGATTGGATGTCGCCGTCGTGCTTGGAAAGTTTTCGCTCGATTTCCGTCAGCTTGCCGGCAATCTCGACTTGGGCGAAGAGAGCCTCGAGCATGCGAACGAAAGCTCGAACCACAAACACACTCATTTCGACAGCCCGCGGGGAGTTCAGCACCGAGGCGGCCATGATTGCTCCATGCTCCGTGAAGGCGTAAGGGGGGTATCGGCGACC
>JBGTJY010000399.1:0-4003 GCA_041744855.1 Candidatus Hydrogenedentales bacterium | reverse complement strand
AGCGTCCTCGAGCGCGGGCTGCAACAATCCGCGCTGATGCCACCCCATCGATCCGCCGTTCTCCGCGAACACGTCCTGCGAATGCAGCTTGGCCAACTCGGCGAAATTCGCGCCCGCCTCGAGCTCGCTGCGCAACAACGTCAGCCGCGCGCGGGCGTTTGCGCGCGCGTCGGGATCGTCCCCCGTCTGCAGTTGAATTTGGCTGATCAGCACTTCTTCCGGCCGTTCGTATTCGCTGCGGTGCTCCTCGTAATACTGTTGAATCTCGTCTTCCGAAATCACGACATCGCGCGCCAGGTCGCGGCGCTTCGTGGCCGCCATCCGCTGCGCCGTGATGTGCTTGCGTTGCCGCTCCCGCAGCTCCGGCATCGTCATTCCGTAGCTCTCGATTTCTTTCAAAAACTCCTCGTAGCTAAGGTCCTCGCGATCGCGAATGTCCGCGATCACAGCCTCGACTTCGTCGTCGCTCACCGCGGTGCCCGCGAACTCCGCCTGCCGAAGCAGCAACTTGTTTTCGATCTGCTGCTCCAGAACTTCCGAGAGTACCGCCTCGACCTCGAGATCGAACTCGCTCTGAGAAATGCCGGAGGTACGCAGATCGTTCAACAGCGGACCCGCCTCGCTAACGAGATCGCTGCGCAAAATGATCTCGCGATCGACGATCGCCACGATCCCATCGATCAACTCCGCGCGCGCCGCGGAACTACACAACGCGGCCACCGACGCTGCCATAACAAACGCGCCGTGGCGCGCCCGCGAACGGACGGCCACGGCGAAATCGTTCATCCGGATTCTCTGCACCGGTATCGCCCCCCAACGCGTTTACGCGCTTACGCTTCCGCGATTTGTTCTTCGTCTTCCGCCCCGATTTCCAGATGTTCCGTGAAATCGTCGAGCGTCTTTTCCTTAATTTGCACTTGCGTATCGCGATAATAGTGAGAACCCGTTCCCGCCGGGATCAGATGCCCAATAATCACGTTTTCCTTCAACCCGCGCAACGCATCCCGTTTCCCTGACAACGCCGCTTCCGTCAGCACGCGCGTCGTCTGTTGGAACGACGCCGCCGCGACGAAACTCTCCGTGCTCAGCGCCGCCTTCGTAATACCCTGAAGAATCGGCTCTGCGAGCGCCGGCCGGCCGCCCTTTTCGAGCGTCAGACGGTTTGCCTCCTGGAAACGGATTTTGTCGACTTCCTGGTGCGCGAGGAACGGCGTGTCGCCTGGATCGTCCTGGATCTTCACCTTGCGCAGCATCTGCCGAATGATCACCTCGATGTGCTTATCGTTGGTGCGCACGCCTTGCAAGCGGTACACCTGCTGCACTTCGTCGAGCAGATACTTGCGCAACGAGTCCTCGCCCTGCACTTCCAGGATGTCCTGCGGGATGACCGGGCCGTCCGTCAACTGCTGGCCCGCCGTCACGCGGTCGCCCGACTGCACGTTCAGGTGCTTGCCCGGCGGAATCGTGTACTCGCGCTGTTTACCCAGCGGCGGCATGATCTTCACCTTGCGCATGCCCTTCGTCGCGCCGCCCAATTCGACGATACCGTCGATGTGGCTGATGATCGCCGGGTCTTTCGGCTGACGCGCCTCGAACAACTCCGCGACGCGCGGCAGACCGCCCGTGATGTCTTTCGTCTTGCTAAATTTACGCGGCGTCTTCGCGAGCAAGTCGCCCGCTTTCACCTGCGAGCCGTGCTTCACCATCACGTGCGTTTGCGCCGGAATCGTCGCGTACGACAACACGTCTTTCTGCCCGTCGACGACCGTGATCTGCGGATGCAAATCGTGCTTGTGTTCCGTCACGACCACTTCGTCGAAGCCCGTGTCCGGATTCTTGTCGACGCGCATCGTCACGCCTTCGACCATGCCTTCCAACTGCACAAGGCCGGACGCTTCCGCAACGATCGAAATGTTGTACGGATCCCACGTGAAAATGACCTGGCCCTTGCGCAGCTTCTGGTTTTCTTCAACCTTCAGTGTGCAACCCGCCGGCACCGGGACGCGCTGCACTTCCTGCTCCTCGCTGTTCACGATGCGCAATTCGCCGCCTCGGTTGACCACGACGATATTGCCGTCGCGGTTTTTCGCCGTGCGGACGTTGTGGTAATGAATCGAGCCGTTTTCCGGCATCTTGATTTCCGTCGCCTCGACTTGCCGGCTCGCCGCGCCGCCGATGTGGAACGTCTGCATCGTGAGCTGCGTGCCCGGTTCGCCGATCGACTGCGCCGCGATGATGCCCACCGCTTCGCCCAACTCGACCAGTTTGCCCGTGGCCAAATTCCGGCCGTAGCACTTCGCGCAGACACCGCGCGAGCATTGGCAGGTCAGCACGGAACGAATCTTGACGTATGGCAGACCTTTCGCGACGATCAGCTCCGCTTTCTCCTGCGTAATTTCTTCGCCGCCTTCGACGATTGGCACCGACATGTCGGGCACCGTGATGTCTTCGAGCGCGTAACGCCCGACGATGCGTTCCTCGAGCGGCGCGATGATGTCCGCGCCGTCCATCAACGCCTCGATCACGATTCCGTTCAGCGTCGAGCAGTCCCGTTCTTCGATGATCACATCCTGCGCGACGTCGACCAACCGCCGCGTCAAATAGCCCGCATCGGCCGTCTTCAACGCCGTGTCGGCCAAACCCTTGCGCGCGCCGTGCGACGAAATGAAGTACTCGACGACCGTAAGTCCCTCGCGGAAATTCGAGGTGATCGGCGATTCGATGATGTCGCCGGAAGGCTTCGCCATCAATCCGCGCATCGCCGCGAGCTGGCGGATTTGGTTCTTCGATCCGCGTGCGCCCGACGTGTACATCAAGTGGATGCCCGTGAACCCGGCCTCGTTCTTCGCGATCGTCTCGAGCATTTCCGAGGCCACGCGTTCCGACGTCGTCGTCCACTGGTCGATAATCTTGTTGTAACGCTCGCCTTCCGTGATCAGACCGTTCTGATACATCTCGTCGATGCGGTCGACCTCGTCTTGCGCCTCTTGAATTCGTTTCGCTTTGGTTTCGGGCACGAGCATGTCGGACACCGCAATCGAGATGCCGGAAAGCGTCGCGTACTTGAACCCAACCCGCTTCAGCGAATCCAGAATGTCAATCGTCTTCGCGTGACCCAGGCGATCGAAGGCTTCCGCGATTACGTCGCCGATTGCGGTCTGCGTCTGCTCGCGATTGACGTGCCGCACTTCGATGCCGTCGGGTAAGGCCTCCGCAAGCACGACGCGGCCCACGGTCGTATCGATGATTCCGCCGTCGTGCCACAATTTGATGCTGGCATGCAGGTCGACCTCGCCCATGTCGTAAGCGAGCCCCACCGCCTTTTCGTTCGCATAGACGCGTCCCGGCTTGAGAAGCGTTCCGTTCGGACCGCTCCATTCCGATTTCCATTCGCCCTTCGCGCGGGGCCGCCCCTTGGTCATGTACGCGATGCCCAACACGATGTCTTGGCTCGGCGTCACGATCGGCCGCCCGTTCGACGGCGAGAAAATGTTCGACGACGAAAGCATCAGCAGGCGCGCTTCGAGTTGCGCCGCCGGCATGAGCGGCACGTGCACCGCCATCTGATCGCCGTCGAAGTCCGCGTTGAACGCCTTGCAGACGAGCGGATGAATCCGGATCGCCTTGCCTTCGATCAGCACGGGCTCGAACGCTTGAATGCCCAAGCGGTGCAATGTCGGTGCGCGATTCAGGAACACGGGATGATCCGTGATCACCTCCTCGAGAATGTCCCACACCTCTTCACGCCCGAGCGCAATCGCGCGCTTCGCAGCTTTGATCGTCGTGGCGAGTCCGCGTTCCTTGAGCTCGTGAATGATGAAAGGCTCGAATAGTTCCAGCGCCATCTTTTTCGGCAGACCGCATTGGTGGAGCTTCAATTCCGGACCAACCACGATTACCGAGCGGCCCGAATAGTCCACGCGTTTGCCGAGCAAATTCTGTCGAAACCGGCCCTTCTTGCCATTGAGCATGTCGCTCACCGATTTCAGCGGGCGATTCCCGG
>JBGTJY010000398.1:0-1626 GCA_041744855.1 Candidatus Hydrogenedentales bacterium | reverse complement strand
CTGGACGCCGAACCCTAAGGCTTGTAGTTCCGCATTTCCTGCGCCGGGGGTTCCAAACAGCCGCAACGCGTAAATGCGGAACTACGGACCCCTTGTTTCCCAAATTGAGGATTTTCGTGATAACATGTTGAAAATAAAGGCTTAAGAACGTCATGGGAGTCGCAGTTGTGTCCGTGAGTCCGGCCCTGGAGCGCCACTTCGCACAGGACCTCTCCCTGTCCCCCGAAAAACTAGCCCAAGCCCGCGCCGAAGCCGATAAGAACGGCATCACCCTGGTCGCGGCATTGGAGCAATTGGGCTTCGCCTCGACCGACGCCGCCTACGAATCGCTTGCCCGTTTCTGCGGCATGCGTTACGTCCGCCCGACCAAGCTGGACATCGACGCCGAGGTCGTCAAGAACGTCTCCGCCCGGTTCGCGACGCATTACCATTTCGTCCCGATCGAAATACGCAACGGCACGGTCGTCGTCGCGGTCAGCGACCCGCTGAACTCGCACCTCCTCGACGACATTCGTCTCGTGCTCAAAAAGCGGATCGAGGCGGTCGTCGCGAGTCCGAAAGAAATCGAACGGAGCACCAAGACGCTGTACGGTCTCGGCGCGGACACGGTCGAGCGGATCATTAGCGATGCGGACCTCGGCCCCGTCGTGCAGCTCGAGAGCGCATCGGTATCGTCGGACATCGGCGACGAAAAGATTGACGCGTCGATCATCAAGTTCGTGAACGAGCTGATGATGGAAGCGATCCAATCGGACGCGACGGATATTCACATCGAACCCTTCGAGAGCCAATTGCGGGTGCGCTATCGCATCGACGGCGTGCTCCACGGCGTGCCGATTCCGCCGTCGGTTCGCGGGTATCAGGGCGCGATCGTGTCGCGCGTCAAAGTCATGGCGAACATGAACATCGCTGAAAAACGCCTGCCGCAGGACGGCAAGATTCAGGCGTCGTTCGGCGAAGGGAAGTACGACCTGCGCGTGTCGATTCTGCCGACGCCCTACGGCGAGACGATCAATATTCGTATCCTAACGCGCTCGTCGATGTTCAAGAGCCTCGAACAACTCGGCTTCTTGCCGCACGACCTCGAGCTCATCAACGGCTTCCTGCAAAAACCGCACGGGATCATTCTCGTCACCGGCCCCACGGGCAGCGGCAAATCGACGACGCTTTACGCCTCGCTCAACAAGCTCAACCAGATGGACCGCAAGACGATCACCATCGAAGACCCGATCGAATACCAATTGCACGGCATCACGCAGATGCAGGTGCTGCCGCAAATCGGTTTCGATTTCTCGAAAGGCCTGCGCGCGATGCTGCGCCACGACCCCGACATCATGATGGTCGGCGAGATCCGCGACTACGAGACCGCCGAAATGGCGATCCGCTCGAGCCTGACGGGGCACTTGGTCTTCAGTACGTTGCACACCAACGACGCGGCCGGCGCCGTCACGCGTCTGACCGACATGGGCGTCGAACCGTTCCTGATCGCGAGCACGATGATCGCGTCGATCGCGCAACGCCTGGTCCGCAAGGTCTGCGAGAACTGCGCGCGCGAAGACGAGCCCGCGCCCGAACTCATGGCCGAACTGCGCATCGCGGGTGACGATATGCGCGGCGCGATTTTCC
>JBGTJY010000397.1:0-11543 GCA_041744855.1 Candidatus Hydrogenedentales bacterium | reverse complement strand
CAAGGAGCGGGAGGAGAATGTCGGCAACCGGGTGCGGGTGAAGGTTGTCAAGAATAAAGTCAGCCCGCCCTTCCGTCAAGCGGAATTCGACATTCTGTTCGGAGAAGGCATATCCTTTGAGGGGGATATCCTGGATTTAGCGATAGAGCACAAGCTCATCCAGAAAAGCGGCGCCTGGTTCTCCATGGACAGCGAGAATCTGGGCCAAGGCCGCGAAAATACCCGGCAATTTTTGCGGGATAATCCTGAACTGACACGGCAATTGCGTGATCGGTTCTTGAAAGAGAAGGGTATCCAATGGGGTCCGGCGTCGAAGACAGACGTGGCCGCGGAGAAAGCGGCGGGAGACCGGGCATCCGGGGAGAAGGCGTCTGACAACGGACACGCCAAAAACAATCCACCCCCTAGGCAGCCGGACTCCGGCCGACCGGAGCCTGCCAAGGCAAGGGGATGACTCTTCGACGAGTTCCAGCCCCCGCTATGGGCGGGGGTCGCGGGTAGGGCTGCTTCTACTGCTGTTGTTGTCGGCGCTCTTTGCGACCGGCGCGCTGTTGACAAAATTTAATATTGAGGCGTTCGGCTCCGAGCTGGAACGCCGCCTGGCCGATCACGTCGGCGCCGATGTCTCCCTGGGCGATATCTACGTCGACGGACTGCGCGGCCTCGTCGTCGAGGAATTCGAACTTGCACTGACGGCCGAAGGCGGCCCGGTTGCGCGCATCTCGACTCCGCGCGCCGAAATCCGCATCAACGCCGTTGATCTGTTGTATGGAAAGGTGACGGTCGAGCGCATCGAGATGCACCGCACCAAGGTCGTCGTCGAACGGCCGGAAGATTCGGTTTGGTACGACCCAGACGGATTCGATCTCCGGGAGTTGTTCGACATCCCGGCTTCGCATGGCTTTCGAGTGACCGGCCGCGATTGCTCGCTCGAAGTGCGCAACATCGTCGGCGACACGAACGCGATGATGGGTCCGGTGCACTTTGATGTAGCCCGGCTGATCGACGCGGAAGATCTCAGCGCGAATATCGAGGGGTACTTATCCGGTGACGCGGAGAAGCAGATCAGGATTCGATTGTCGATGGCGTCATTCGACGATTTCGATCTGCGCGTCACCAGCGAGGAACTGTCGGCTGCGGACGTAAACGTGTTCTTGCCGTCGGAGCGGCAATTCGTCGAGGCCGGGTGGACGAGCCCGACGATCTGGGTGGGCGCTCGGCCGAACCGCGCGTTGCTCGTCTCGCTCGAGGCGGCTTTCGAAGAACTGTTGATCCGTGACCAACCGGAATTCCTCTCCCCGGCGACGGGTCACCTGACAGCCCATGCGAGTTACTCGGCGGACACGACGAAACTGACGGTCACGGCGGCGAAGGCGGAATCGGAGGAGCTCAGCGGAATTCTGGACGGCGAGATCGATTTCAGCGGGGAATATCCGGGTTTCGATTTACGTCTCCAAGCCACGAAACTCCCGGTGCAGCAGTTGCTCGACCATTGGGGGCTCGAGGGGCGCATCGAGGACTACGGCGCCACCGAACTGACGCTGGATGAACCGCAGACGATTACGCTTGCATTGCGCGGGAATTCGGACCAACCGGAATTGATCGGCGAGGTGCGCGCGCCCTCGGGCAAATTCGTGTTCGCGCCGCAATCTCCGAATGACACCAAGATCGAAATGGCGCTTGGATCGATCGACGTGGCGTGGAATTCCAGCAGTGAAACGCTCCACGGCGCGATCTCGATTCTGGACGGCACGATCGACCATAAGCCGACGGGCATCGTCGCGACGCACACGATGGGTACGCTGCGCATCGACGAGAAGCAGATTCTCGCCGAACCGTTGACGGCAACGATCACGGGCATGCCATTTTCGGCCTCGTTGGCGTACAACTTCGATTCAAAGGACGCGGATGTCACCCTGAGTGGCGTTCTTGCGCGCGTCGAGGAAACGGCGCTGTACGATCTCGTCCGCGACACACTAATTTCCGGTGACGTGAATATCCGGCAGGCGATCATCAAGAAACGCGGGGAAAGATACGACATCGAGGCAGACGTCGATGGCGCGCAATGTCGAGTCGAGTACGCGTGGTGGTTTGACAAACGCGCGGGAATCGGCGCGAACGTCAACGTGAAGGCGTCGCTGTTGGAGAACAAGGCGCTTGATGTCGAAGCGAATGGAGAAGTTGCGTCCACGTCATTGCAAGCGACGATGGCGCTGCGGCATCGCGGGGGCGACGATTCACCGTGGCAACTCCATTCGGCATCCGCACAATCGGACCATATCGACGTGACAGCCATTGCCCAGTGTCTCAAACTTCCGTACCACGTGAGCGGAGGTATCGGACACGATGGACGTTACCAGTGGGACCGGGATTTGGGTATGGCGGACGGGTGGCGATTGCAGGCGAGCGCGGTCTTCGACGAGGTGCGTGTTCTTCCGAGCACGGAAGGGGCGACGACGCCCATGGTTTTCAAAGATCTGATCGTGGACTCCGAAAGTTCGAACAGCGACGTCAATTCTGGAAACGTAACGTTGCGCGCGAAATCGGCGCGGATGCCCGCGATTAAAGAGCCATGGCTTTTGGCAGTCGACAAGACGCCGCCCGAGGGCATCGATTTCAAAGACCCGAACCGCCAGTGGCGATATTTCCTCGAGGCGGACGCGATTTCTCTCCCGCCATGGGAGGGCACAGGGTTTAAGGCGGAGGCGTTCTCGAACCATCAGTCCGCGGGCTTCAGCTCGTATGCCGCCAACATCGGCGAGGGACGATTGGAGGGTTCGTACTCCGTCAACCGAGGCGACAATCATTTCACGTCGACGGTAAGTTGGGACCATGTACCCGCCGAAACGTTGATCGCGCACCTTGGATTTCCCGACGTGTTGGAAGGTTCGCTGAGTGGCGGTATTTCCTACAACCTCGACAAGGACGATCCGTCGACGGTGAAAGGCACCGGCCAATTTAAGATTGCCGACGGGAGATTCAGCGCCGACTACATTGCCTCGTTAATCGAAGGGCAGACCGTTGGCGATCTGGGAGCGCTGCCGCCTTCATTGCGATTTTCCGAGTTCTCGGGATCAGTGGAGCTCGATCGCGATATCGTACGCACACCGGCGATCCATCTCGTCTCCGACGCGCTCAACATGGATGGCCAGGGCCAATACATCCGCGACGGCGACATGGACTATCAAATCCAGGTGGCCGTATCCCCGGAGACCGCGGAACGAATTCCGGCGATGCGGGATAGTATGAACCTGAGAGGTCATCGTATTTCGCAGACCGATATCGAACTCGAGTTCCGCCTCGCCGGACCGACGTTCAATCCGCAGGGGCGACTTGAGGCCATGCCGCCGGTGGGTGTAACGTTGGTGAGCGGCGCGATCGAGGTTACCAGTCAGGTCATCGATTTTCCTCGCAAGATTCTGGTGGACTTGCTAAAAATGGGGGGCGGAATGCTGGGCGCGAGCAAGTCGTCGCCCTAGCACAATTTCGCATCGCTGTGTCTCGGCGGCATGGTTTAGGCCGTTCGAGGCGCGGAGAGAGCAACATACAATGGAAATCAAAATTGCTAAGAGCGGACGGACTTGTTGCAAGTGCGAGCGCGCGTTCGTCCACGAGGAAGACATTCATTCCGTCGTTCGCCTAGCGCCGGAGAGCCTCTTGCGGGAAGATTTCTGCCGGGAGTGTTGGTCGCCGGAAATCGCGCAAAGCGCCTACAGCGCGTGGGGCGCACAATTCTACGATCCAGCGGTTGCGGATGCGCAGCCACCAGAGGTATTCTCTCCGCTACGACAGTTGTTTTACGAGGCTGTCGAGGGAGATTCCCGGGACATCTTGTCGATGGCCTACCTGGCAGCGCAATTGCTCCGTCGTCAGAAGGTGTTTCGGCTCATCAAAGAAAGTGACGAGACGGACGGCGTCGCGAGCGTGCTTCTTTTCGCCGATCGCATCGGCGACCGCCTCATCGAAGTCCGCGACCCCAGCCTGACGCACGCCGAGATGGAACAGGGCCGTCAGTTGCTGGTCGAACGGCTTGCAGCGCTGGAAGATCCTGCGGCGCTGGAAGATCCTGCAACGCTGGAAGATCCTGCGGCGCTCGAAGAACCGGCGCAACCGGGAGACTCCGCCGAAATGGAAGAACCGGTCACTGTGGGCGCCGCGAATGTGGCCAATGGGGACGACGAACATGCCGAGCGTACGGAAGTCGAACCAGAATAAAAGCAAGTCGTTTCTCGACAACGACCGTTACACGGCCGAATTGACGTCGGGGCAACTCGTCTTCGGCATTAGCATCCTACTCGTGTTTGGCCTCACGTGTTTCTTGCTCGGCATTCTCGTGGGGCGCTTCGAGCCCGCGGTAACGCAGCAAGTTGCGTTGGCCGAGTCAGAAACTGCGACGAGCACCCCAGCTTCGACAAAACCAGCGGAGACCGAGCCGCCGCAACGCACGATGACTCGCCGGACAATTCCCCTCGATGGCGCGGCCGCGAAAGAGCCCGTGCGCGAGGACAACCTGCGCGAGGACAACGTCCGCGAAGACAAGGCGACTGCGAAAACGGATGCGCCGCCCGCGAGCGATTCGAACCGCATTGCAAAGGCCGATACGGCTAAAGAAACGACCGCCCCCGAATCGACGCCACGCAATCTTGGTGGCCCGCGTCCAGTCGAAATTCCGGAGAGTCCTGGTATCACGATCGCGAAACCGGAAGCCTCTGAGTCGCCGACCAATCCGCCCGCCGAGAAGAAAGCCGCGAGCGAAGAAAAGCCGGCCGAGACCGTTGTCGCTTCCGCGACTCCCGTGAAAGAGGAGCCAGCGCCGACTGCGATTCCACTCAACGACAATCCGGCTCCTGCGGTGTCGCCTTCGGTGTCCACACCGACAGTCGATCAACCTTCAACGAGCCAGCCCGAGTCGCCGGGGGTGAGCAAGCCGGGGGTGGTCAAGCCGACGGAACCGAAGGCGATCGAGCCGCAAGAGCCAACGATGAAAGTTGCAAGCGCACCCACGCCGCCCGCTGAGCCGCTAACCCAATCGAAGGAAATCGCCAAGCCCGCCACGCCGGAGAAACCGGCGGCGAACGGGGCTTTCACGATCCAAGTCGCGGCGATGAGCAAGGCATCCAACGCGGACGCGCTCAAGAATCGATTCGAATCGGAAACGACACATTCGGTTCAGATTCAGCAAATTCCTTCCAAGGGACTCTCCATCGTCAACATCGGTTCGTTCGCAACCCGCGCCGAAGCCGATACCGCGCTGCGTGCATTCCGCACGAAGTACCCCCAGTTCTCCGATGCCTTCATTCGAGCGCGCAACTAAGCGCTGCGGAAACGCAGCTCGGTGAAAATTTCCATCATCGGGCCTGGAGCAACCGGGTGTCTTTTCGCCGCGCGCTTCCACCGCGCGGGGTTGACGCCGACGCTCATCGACAACCGGACGGACCGCATCCGCCGCCTCGAGCGCTCCGGCATCACGCTCGAGACCAAGTCCGGCACGATCAGCGTATCGCCTGCCTTTGCGTTGCGCGTGCCCGCGAAGCAAGACCTGGTACTCGTCTGCACAAAGGCGCACGCCACGGCGTCCGTCAATCTGCCGCCGAACGTCCCCGTACTGACGCTACAGACGGGACCCTCCAACATCGAAACACTCTGCGGAATTGCAAAGCCGCAGAATCTCCTCGCGGGCGCGACGTACGAATCTGTAGTGTCGCTCGGCGAGGGAAGCGTGCGCCATGTTGCCGCGGGTAAGACCCGTTTTGGCGGGTGGACGACTTGTCCCACGCAACCGGTCGAAAGTGCCCTAAGCGCGGCGGGATTCGATTTCGAAGTCACCGATGCGCCCGGCGGGGCGATTTGGGAACGGACGGCGATCTGCGCGGGTATCGATCCGTTGACGGCGTTGCTGCGGATTCCGAACGGACGCTTGCTCGAATTGAAAGAAGCGCGTCAACTCCTGCGCGATTTGGTGGTAGAAGCCGCGAAGGTCGCTGCGGTCGAGGGCTATCGTTTCGAGACGAGCCTCGTCGAGCGCGCCGAGCAAGTGTGCCTCGCGGCGACGGACGCGCAATCCCCCATGACCCAGGACGTCGAAGCCGGAAGACGCACCGAAATCGACTCCATTAGCGGCGAGATCATGCGGCGCGCGGAACGCGCGGGCTTGCCAACACCGCGCACGCGGGTCATCTGGCAACTCGTCACCAGCTTGCAGAACCGGTGACCGATCCCGCGCTCGAGTTCAAAAGTCCGGTCCGGTTTCGCTTTGGACAACGCGTCACGCTCGCGGTCGCTCCGCCGATAACCGCGCTCGCGCTCAAGGCGATCTACCGGACCTGCCGGGTCGAGAATTTCGATGAACACTGGTGGCACGAATACCACCCCTCGCGCCAGTTTCTCGGAGGCTTCTGGCACGAATCGCTCGCGATGGTATTGTGTAGGTTTCGCGGGACCGGGTATGCCACGTTGACCAGTTACAGTTTCGATGGCGAACTTGCGGCGCGCGTCGTGAAGCAATTCGGTTCGCCTTCGCTGCGGGGATCGTCGTCGCGCGGTGGGCTCAAGGCATTGGCGCAGTTGACGCTGGCCACGCAAACGAGTCGCGGGTTGGGATTCACGTTGGATGGACCGCGCGGACCGCGGCGCGTGGCGAAACCCGGACTCGCGTTTCTCTCCGCGCGCACGCAACTCCCCGTACTCACGGTCGCGGCACACGCAACACCCGCGTGGCGTTTGAATTCGTGGGACCGGTTACAGATTCCCAAGCCGTTCTGCACCGTTCGCTTTGCATTTGGCGATCCGATCCCGCCGCCGCCGTCGACGGAGCGAGGCGATGTCGAGGCGATGCGTGTGCGAATTGAGTCGAAGTTGAATGCGTTGCACGCTCGGCTTGAGTGCGACGCGAAAGCGTGAAATACCCTAGTAGGCTGTAACGCTACTTTTGTGGACCCCATTTCATGGACGGTTTCTTGCGCTTCTGCGCGCAATCCCGCAGATACAGATTGATCAAGTTCTGGTACGGAATTCCCACATCGGCTGCGGTAGTCTTGAAATAAGCGATCGTCTCGCGGTCAAGCCGAATGGTGATGGGTTGCTTCAATTGCTTGATAAATGGGTTCTTGACGCCTTTCATCTTGCTGAAATCATAGTGTTTTCTCATGCTATTAACTCCAAGAACTCCAGTACGTATCCGCTTCTCTCCGGTTAGCGCGCCGCGCGGAAACGATGCGGATGACTTCGTCGGCTCTACGAAAGCAATGACAAACGACAAGCACGTTCAGTTGCCGGCTCATACCCAGCATTAGAAACCTCGCCTCGTCCTCCGAATGATCCGGATCGTCGTATCGAATCGACTGCTCGTCAGCGAAAACGGATTCGGCCTCCTCGAATGAAACGCCGTGTTTCTGCTTATTGGTCCGATTTTTATTCTCATCCCATTCAAAAAGCAGATCGGACGTATGTACAGTGTACATACATCGCCGTAGCCCATCAAACGATGGCTAACGGCGTAACACGTGCTCCGCAACGGCCCGATACACATCAACGGCCTTAGTCAATTCCGCGACTTCAATGTACTCGTCCGTGATGTGAGCGAACGCTTCGCGCGAGGGGCCGAGGCCGATCGTCGGGATTCCTGCTTCCCCCGCGGAGTAGGCCGCATTCGTGCAAAATTGGTAGCTGCGCACTTTGGGCGAGAGACCGATGCTGCCGAGCGCAGCATGCGCGGCCTCGACGATGAATGCATCTTCTGGAACGACCCATGCGGGGAACCACTTGGGTTGTCGCCATTCGATGCCGGTGTAACTCTTGTAGTCGAGCATCGCGAGTTCAATCGTCGTATCGGACGCGCCTGCGCGTTCGCATGCGCTGTGTAATTGAGCGAACACGTCGTTCTTGGTCTCGCCGGGAAGCAGCCGGCGTTCATACGTCGCGCGGCAACCGCTCGGCACGACGCTATGCGCGGGGTAGGGATTGGAAATGATGTCCGTCAACGCCATGAGGCCGTGACCGACGAAGTCGTCCTTCGGCATCGGCAGCGCTTCAATCTCGCGTACAACGTCAAGCATCTTGTGCACCGCGTTGATGCCGAGCGAGGGCGTGCTCGCGTGCGCGGGTTTGCCATGCGTCGCGATGACGAATTCCGCTCGCCCCCGGCCGCCGCGGATGATGTCGAGTTCGGATGCTTCGCCGATGACCACGAAATCGGCGGGATAACGCTGCAACACGTGGCGCAACGCGGCGCCCTCGACCCACTCCTCCCCCACGGACGCCGACACGACGATGCGGCCGCGCATTCGCGATCGGTCGACGGCCGCGGCGCCGCAGACCATCGCCGCAACCGCGCCTTTCATGTCGCTCGTGCCGCGGCCATACATGCGGCCATCGACGATCTCTGCGCCGAAGGGATCGTGTCGCCACGCTTCGCGCGGCATGATGTCGACGGTGTCCATATGACCGTCGAACACGATCGTCGGGCCAACCGAGTTGCCGTTGATGACGCCGATGACGTTGCCCGCGTCATCGATTTCGACGTGGTCGAACCCGAGCGATTGCATTTTCCCCGCGACTGCCTTCGCGACTCGATCTTCATGACCGAGGACGCTGGGCAAGCGGACGAGTTCCGCGGTGAAATCAACGACGCCGTTCTTCACGTATTAACTTTCCTGATGCGAACGGTTGCGTTGTAATCGGGCACGCCGGCTTCCGGGTCGCGTTTGTCGCGTGCGATGAGGACGTTGCCCTCCGGCCAATGGACTTGCAGATTGCCCGGCTTCACGTCCGCGAGAAATACACACCCGCGATAGTCGCCGAACTCGTTGTAGAGATCGATTGTTTCTCCATCGGCGAGGCCGTTCTTCTCGGCGTCGGCAGATGCCATGAACACGGCTTCGCGCGGGGCTCCGGTCAGCGCGTCAGTTTCCTCTTGGACCATGCTGTTGAATTGTTTGCCGCGTCGCGTCGAAACGCGGAAGGTATCCGGCGCTGCGGTATTGAATCGCGGAGTTACGGTCGCGAAATTGGCCTTGCCGTCCGCCGTGGGAAAGTTCCATTCGCTGCCTATCGCGCAGGTATCCGGACCGCCATATTGAAATTGATCGCCCTGCTTGGCGAGGTGCTGGATACCGTCATACGTTGGAATGACGCGCGCTATCTCCTTGCGCAAATTCGCCGTACTTGGAAAAGTAAGTTGCGCCGCGAGATCGGACCGCACTCGCCGGGCAAGATCGAAAAACACTTCCCACTCGGGACGCGCCTCTTCGAGACGGCGGCCGGGAATTTCCGGACTGAAAATGACGCGGCGTTCCGTGCTGGTTTGGGTCACGCCGCCGGGCGTTTCGTATCGGGTTGCCGCGGGCAGGACGATCACGGCCTCGGCTGCGTCCTCGAGCATCGAAGTCGACAGCACGAGATCCATGTGAACGCGAAGGGGTACGCGTCGCAGCGATTCTGCAACGTACGCGGGATCGGGCAATACCTCGAGGAAATTCCCGCCCGCCGCAAAGAGCAAGTCCATTTCGCCGGCGTGCGCGCGATCGATCATTTCGGGCGCGATGAGCCCGGGCGACGGCGACACCTCGAAGCCCCAATACTCGGCCAACAGCTTCGCACTTTCAGCGTTGACCGTCCGTCCGCCGGGGAACGCCGTTGCATACGCGCCCATCTCCGCGCCGCCTTGCACGCCGGAATGCCCGCGGATCGGCATCAGCCCGCAGCCCTCGCGTCCGACGAAGCCTTTCATCAGCGCGAGATTGCAGATCGCTTTTACATTCGCGACGCCATGCTCGTGCTGCGTGATGCCCATGCTCCACACGAATACGGCGCGCTTCGCGTCGCGGATGCGCTCGGCGAAATCGCGCATTTCCGCGCGCGGCAGACCAGAGGCTTCCTCCAACTCGTTCCACGCGGACGCCTGTAGCGTATCCGCCATCGCTGCAAAACCGTCTGTTTTCTCGGCGACGAAGCGGGCGTCGTACCACTGGTTCTCGATCAACTCCTTCAACACGCCGTTGATGAACGCGATATCCGCGCCGGTATTGACGAGGTAAAATCTGTCGGCCAGTTTCGTGCCGAAGAGCGCACTCTCGACCACCGAGGGTATCCAATAGTGTTCCATGCCCGGCTCGCGGTAGCTGTTCACCACCACGATTTTCGCGCCGTTTTTCTTTGCGTAGTGCAGATATTTCGTTGCGACCGGTTGGTTGTTGGCGACGTTCGAGCCGAAAAAGACGATCAATTCGGACTTGAGCCAGGTGGAATAGGAACACGTCGTCGCCGCAACGCCGACCGCGTGCCTAAGTGCCGAAGTGCTGGGCGAATGGCAGATGCGCGCGGCGTTGTCGATGTTGTTCGAGCCCATCGCGCGCACGGCTTTCGAGGCCGCGTAGTAGGCCTCGTTTGGCATGCCGCGGCTCGTCAAATAGAAACCAATACGATCGGGCGTTGACGCGCGGATGCGATCCGAAATTAGATTGAGCGCGTCGTCCCACGAGATGCGCGTGAAGCCCACCTCCCCTTTGCGCCGGATCATGGGCCACGCCAAGCGGCCCAATTCGCGCAACTCCGCGCTCGACTTTTGTCGCAGCGCTGAAATGTCGGTCACGACTTCGGGATCGATCGGCCCCATCGTGTTCAAGCGCAAGAGCCGCAGGCGGATGTTGCAGAGGTGGACGCCGTCGAGCGTCCAGTCGCGCAGGCCCGTCGTTCCCAACGCGCAGCCGTCGCAAACGCCTTGCGAAAGGATGCGCCAGGCGAATCCGAGTTCGTCGCGGTTCTCGCGGATCGCGAGAACGATCTCCAGATAGTTATTCGGCCGCTGCTGGCCGATGCCGAACGGCGCAAGGCTCGCCCAATTGGATGGAGTCCACATTACGGAGCTGAGATCTCGATCTTTTTGGGGACTGAATTCAAAACCTTTTCGCGCATTTTCAAATCTGCATCGACTCTAATCTCGTAGAATCGGCGGACCCACGTCAATTCGTTGCCCATCTCTGTCGATAGTTGACGCAACCTGCGAGTACCCACGCGCCGATCGAAGAATGCGATTGCCCGGGTCAACGGGTCCACGGCTGAAAGAGCAGAGTCAATGTCCAAACGGAGGTATTCAAGAATGGCTCCCCACATTCCGGAGGTCCAGTAAATCTGTTGGCGGGCGAGCCCCAGGTCGAATTCGTCGAGTACCTGCACATACCACCGATGCCGTTCATGGTAATCCTTCGGTGCTGGCCCGCGTGCGGCCTCGAGATACGGGAATGCCTCCTTGTAGCGTCTCCAATAACCATACTCATCGGTGCTGAAAATCTCGTCGCCGTCGAGGGTTATCCAACCCCGTCCCCCCTCGTTGTGCGTACGCGTATAAAAAGTAACGTGGTAGTCAACGCGACGTTTGAGTGATTCACACAACATATCTTCGAGTCTTTTGCGCTTGTCACTCCAATTCTTAGCCATGGATCGCCCTCTCGGTCATTTTCGCCATGGAGATGCGTTCCGAGTGAGTGTAGACAGTCGCGCGGCCGTCGCGGCAAAACGCGGCGAGCGTGATGCCCAGGCGCGACGAA
>JBGTJY010000396.1:0-2901 GCA_041744855.1 Candidatus Hydrogenedentales bacterium | reverse complement strand
CTTGCGGCCGAAATAGAATCCGAGGAGGAATTTGCCCAATGTGAACAGCGCGGCCGTAATGAGGGCGCCGACCCACACGTCGCGCCAGGCAATCTTCGCGTCTGGGAGAAAACGAAACATTGCGGCGAAAAGTAACGAGATGATGACGAACGAGAGTACAAAGTTGGCGGCGAGGAGTACGTTCGTCACGGGTCGGTTGCCGATGGAACTCGTCATCAAATCTCCCATTTGGGACAACAGCGTCGTGATTGAAAGGGACACGAGGAGAAGGAACGCGATTCCAAGAATCATTCCGAACGACATAATTCGTTTCGTGATGAAGTTCTTGATTCCGCCAAGTTTGGGATCGGGCCGGACCTCCCACACTTTATTGAGCGCATCCTGCAATTGGCCGACCACGGCAGTTGCCGCTATCAGCAAAACGACCACCCCGATCGCGCCCGCCAGCCCGTTCTTTCCAGATTGATCGGAGCTTTCGATCATGCTTTGAATCTGTTTCGCGCCTTGCGGCCCCAGCACGTTTTCGATCTGATCGGCCAGCTGGCCCTGCACGTCTTCCGGGTCTAGCACGAATCCTAGAATGGCGATGATGAGGACCAGGAAGGGCGCCAACGAGAAAATGGTGTAGTAGGCGAGTGCGGCGCCGAGCCTCGGGCACTGGTCATGGATGAAATTCTGGCCGCTCTCGTACGCCATGCGGCCGATCTCGCGTGGGCTTAGGCTCATAGGTCCGGCACATGCCTCCACACGTTACACATGCGAGGACAAGTGCAAGGATTGTGCCTATCGAGAACGCACCGGCGGCTACGACACGTACTCGCGCTCGACGCGGGGCCCGATCGCGGTCAGTATTTGGTAGGGGATGGTGTTCGCGGCTTGCGCTAGTTCTTCGATGGTGATCGTCGCCTTCCCGTCTGTGCCAAGCAACGTCGCCTCGTCACCGGCTGTGACGTGTTGGACGCCGGAAATGTCGACCACCATTTGGTCCATGCTGATGCGGCCGCGAATCTTGCAGCGCACGCCACGCACGATCGCTTCGCCAACGTTCCCCAACGCAAACGGATATCCGTCCGCGTAGCCAGCGGCGATAATCGCGGCCCGAAACGGCGTGGGCGCCTTGTGGATTCGGCCATAGCCGATGTTCGCGCCGCCCGGAATCTCGCGCACCTGCACGATGTCCGCGGTCCAAGTGACCACCGGGCGCAACCGCTTTCCGTCGGTGGCCGCGGCAGCCGGCCAGACGCCGTAGGTCATCAGTCCCGTGCGGACCATGTCGAGCGCGCTCTGCGGATAATTGACGACTGCGGCGCTGTTGGCAGCGTGCGCCATCGCGTAGGGCACGCCTTGGGTGTCCATCTCGCGGAGCAAATGTTTGAACGTCTTGATCTGATTGAGCGTGTCCGCGTCGTTCGCTTCATCGGCCGAAGGGAAATGCGTCAAGACGCCTTCGATGTCGAGGTTGGATACGCGTGTGAGCTTGAGCAAGGAATTTACCGCGTCTTCGGACGAGAAACCCTGGCGTCCCATGCCCGTGTCGATTTCGCAATGCACGACCGCGACTTTACGCGCGGATCGCGCGAGCTCGCCGAGTCGTTCCGCCAGCGCGGTCTCGGCGATCGTCAGCACCAGATTGTTTTCGATGGCGGCGTAGAGCTGATCGGAACTCGGCTGCAGCAGTACGACGATCTGCGCGCCGATACCGGCTTGACGCAGTTTGACGCCCTCATCGACCGTCGCCACCGCGAGTTTCTTCGCGCCGGCCTCGAGGGCGCGTCGCGCGATCCGTTCCGCTCCGAGGCCATAGGCGTTCGCCTTGACGACTGCCATGATCGCGCAGTCTTCAGGAATCAAACTGCGGACGACCCCCAGGTTGTGGGCGTAGGCGTTGAGGTCGATCGTGAGCCGGGAGGACTCGAGGCCGCTCATGCGGTGTTCCCGAGATTGCTCATGCGGTATTCCCGAGATTAAGAGTGCGCCAATTCGCGCGGGCGAAATCGATGCCGGAATAGATGGTATACACGGCGACGAACACGATCCCCACGAGGGAGGCCGGGGATAGTAGCGCGGCGAATTCGTCTAGGTAGTCGGGTGACCATTGGCGCACGGCGCGATACGCGATCGCGAGAAAGAGAAACGTGTAGACGTAGACCATTTGGATCACGGTCTTTGTTTTGCCGGAGCTGCTCGCGGCGATGACCGTGCCTTCGGTGGCCGCAATCGAGCGCGCGCCGGTCACGAGGAATTCGCGGGCGAGAATCGCGACGATCGTCCAACCCGGGACGTTGAGCTCGGGCACTTCCATCAGCATCACGAGGGCGGATGCCATCAGCACCTTGTCGGCGACGGGATCGAGCAGTTTGCCGAACGAGGTGATGAGATTGCGGTCGCGCGCAATCTTGCCGTCGTAGTAGTCCGTGATGGAGGCGACGGTGAACACGATATATGCCGCGATATACGAGGCCGCGTGGTCGAACGACATGAACGCGACGAACAACGGGACCAGTATGAGCCGCGAGACAGTGAGCCGGTTGGGTAAATTCATGTAGCCTGAGGTGCGCCGCGCGTCCCGATGACGAAGGAACGTCGAGCGATCGCGATCGAAGTCCGAGTTAGTTGCCGGCGAAGCGGTGCATAAACGATGCCACGCCCAGCGTGCGGCATTCTAACAAAGGCGATAGAGACACTGCATCGACATGATGCACCCGAATGCCGTGCACCACGCCTCTCAGAGGATTTGGCTCTCGAATTCCCAACGGGCCAGCGCGCCTCGGGGAGCGTGGCGTCGCAGTGGTGAGTTCGCTCAACTGCCTTTGGAAATTGGCACGGCTGAATTAGATCAAAGCACGCCTTCAGGTTTCATTTGGCCGTGAAATTGGCTCGGCTCGGCCACGATTTCGCCCC
>JBGTJY010000395.1:0-3715 GCA_041744855.1 Candidatus Hydrogenedentales bacterium | reverse complement strand
AGTTCTCGCCGCGTGGCGCGTTCGGATCGTTCGCGGCGGGCGCGGCTTCGTCCTTGGGGACCTGCGCGACGAACGCGGGGTCGGTTTCCTGCGGACCCGAGCCGCCATAGATCGCCGTGATCAACCGCTGCGGATGCTTCGCGAGGATCTGCGTCAGCATGCTGCCGCCCATCGAGTAGCCGTGAATGTGCGCCTTGTCGATCTTGAGGTGCGCCATCAGGTCGATCACGTCCTGGGCGATGCCGGGACCCCGCGGCGTCGGTTTGTCGCTCTGCCCATGGTTGCGGCAATCGATCGCCACGACGCGATGATTCTTCGCCAGCGCCTCCGCGATTCCATTGCGATACCAATTCCCCTCCGCGCTGCCCGTATACCCATGAATCAGCACGACCCACGATCCCGCATCGCCGGATCGCATGTAGTGAATCTTCACGCCATCCGAGGCGTTGAAAAATTCATGCGTCGGCTCGCCCGCGACGGCTATCGTACTTAGAAATGCGAACGCGACAATGGAGATGATCGAATGGAGTTTCATGGCGTGTCTCCCTGGTTATCTTGGCCTGAATTACGGATCGGCCCTGCTTTGGACTCTCTACCCTTGGTTGGCGGTGCGTGACTTACGGACTGACAAGCTTGCTCACGTTACGAATCGAACTCGCCGTTGAACAAATCTTTGAAAAACTTGTTCCTTCCGCCGTAGCTGGCATATCCCAATTCCTCCTCTACCTGACGAATGCGCTTCTTTTCGCGGTCAACCTCTGACGGGCCCTGTTCCCCCATACTTTCCAAGACAATGGATCGCACTCTTCGATACAGTTCCATAGTGCGCGGATGTTCGTCCCAGACGGGGAATTCGATCCAGTCGTCGATATCGACGATTATCTTTGCTCGCACAGAGATTGAAGTTGCTAGAATCAAATCGATGCGCCGCGGAACCACATTGAAAAAGTTTGCGAGATTAATGTAGGTTCTGACCGCACCAGCGTCTGAACCATTCTTAAATTTCGCCGATTGAAAATATTGTGCAAAACACTTTTCGGCGTTAAGCCAGTTGTTAGCGTCCCGATAGATATTTGCCATTGACAGATAGCATTCGTCACCGCCACGTTCGACGCCTTTTTTGGCCCACCCAAGCGCACGATTCAAATCCTTCTTCCCGTGGGTATCGTCGCTAAAAATTTGACTCAGTTCCCGGCACGCCTCCCAGGATCCAAGACGCGCCGCTTGTTCATAAAGGCGGACCGCTTCGTCAGCATCCTGCAGCGTATCTCCAGCCCCGATCAGTGCCCAACCCGCGAGAGTTGAATAGCAGCCAGCGTGACCCAGCGCGGCACCTTGTCGTAACAACGAGGTAGCCTTTGATCCATCCGCGAAAGGACCGTCAGCGCAATACATACTGGCCAGGCTAGAACACGCCTCGCCAGAACCAAGTCTAATAGCTTCAACAAGACAGTTTCGGATTCTTGGGGCGTTCGCGATTGCATCGTTTTCTTTTAGTTTGGCAGCTTCTTCCAAGAGAGCTGCGACTGGTTCGAGCGATAGCTTCTCGTCTTTTTCTTCCGCGCTCACGTCTAAGCTGGGACTACCTTTATACGCAGAGATTGCGTTGATCACGTCTTCCAGAGGAGCTTTAAAGAATTCTCTATTTTTCGTCACGCGACGCCCCTGATCCTCGAGCGCACGATGTACATACTGTTCTGCTTCCTCGCAATTGTGAAAGTACGCTGAATAAGCGACAATGAACGGACTTGGCACGGATGTCCCGACCGACAACTGAGCAGCTCGCGTTGCGGGCGAGTCCCTGGTGATTCCGACTTTAATCAAGCCAGGCATACTCGCGTTTATGAGAACGTAGACGTAACCAGCACTCGCCCCAGTTGGAACAGGATCGACGAGGCATTCGACTCGCGAAACGATTACTTGCTTCCGATTAGCGATCTTCGACGCTTCATTTTCGTCTGCGGCGTCGAGGACAAGTTCGATATTGGAACCGCTTTCGCGATCGGCACCTGAAACTCGATATTTCATCTGGACCTCCGTGGACTCGGAATAACTTACGCTTCGACTGTCTTTATCTTGCCAACCTCCGCCACCATCAACTCCCCGCACATCTGGCAGACCGTCGCCACCTGATTGACGAAATGTTCCGCGTTGAACGACTCGATGCGTGCCCGCGTGGTCCAATACGCCGTCATCGAGCCCATCGTCGCCGCGCCGGGAATCCCAGTGCGCCGTGCGAATTGGCCGAGGCCATACCACGGTCCCTGCTCGCCGCCGTGCGCGCCGGGCCGGCCGGGACACTGCACCTGCGCGCGCTTCAGGTCGTTGTCCTTCACGGCCTTGATCGCCATGTCGACCAGCGTCTGGTTGTTGGTGATCCAGACTGTCGACAGCTCCGGCTTGTTGGTCAGGTGATACGGCTTACCGTCGCCCTCCTCGACCTGCATCTGCCCGAGATGTTCGATGCCGATCGACGCGATCACCTTCTTGTATGCATCCGGATGCGACGCGGCGTAGTCGTTCGCCGCGAACGCCCGCTCCTGTCCGGGCATGTAGTGCCGGCAATCGAGGAACACCATCAAGGTGCGCGGACGTTCCGCCTGCGGGATGTTCGCGAAATACTTCACGACACCCAAAATTCCGAATGCGCCGTTGTCCTGCGAAATCGACGGTCCGTCGGTGTGCGTGATCAAGAGAATCTGCTCATCCGCATCGGTCCCATAATTCTTGCCCGGCAGATATCCGAAGAGTTGATAGGTTTCCGATTTCTCCGTATTTGCAATCAGCCGAAGCGTTCCCTTCGCCCCGGATTTCGCCGCCGCCACCAAGTCGCGTCCCGTGTCGACGTCGATGTACAACGTCGGCATCTGGTGCAGCGCCGGCGGGCCGAACGTGTAGGTCCCTGCGAGCGCGTCGTACGAAAGCCCGAGGACCAGCAGCGCGCCAATCGCCCCGCCCTTCGTCAACGTATCAAGTTCGTCCGGCGTGCCCATCTGGCGGAACGGGCTCAATGCCGTGCTTTCCAAGCGCGGTAGCAGCGGGTTCGGAAACGATTCGGGCGTGGAGAGAAATTCGTAGTCGCCTGTCCGCACTGCGCCGCTCGGCTCTGTCGCCGCCGCCAACTCCGCGCTGAAAATCGTCTGCGCGGTCGGCTTCACAATCACCGCGATCTTCCCCCGCAACCGCTCGGGGTCCATGCCGGCCTCGTACAAGACGAGTTCCCCAGTCACGCCGTCCTCTGGCGTGTTCCCCGAATTGCAACCGTAACTCGCGACTTTAATTTTTTTCCCGTCGACGTGCAGCGACCAGTTCGATTCGTCGGGCCATTCCGTCGTGTACCACCGCGTATACGTCCAGGGGTGCCGAAAATTGTCGGTGACGCCGCTCGCGCGAAGCTCCGCCTCGCACACATCGAGAAAGTTTTTCCACGACGGACTTCCGGCGATCGTCGGGCCGCCCATCGAGTCTTTCTTCACATGCCAGGCATGGGCCATATCGGGTTTCACGACGAACGCGGGATTGACCTTCGCCAGATGCGGATTCGCGCCGTCTGCAGCGAACGCGGATCGGGATCTGAGCATAACGCCTGGCGCGAGTGTCACTGCCGCGCCGAGGCCTTTGATAAACGTACGTCTTTTCATGAAACCGTCCCTCACGCAGTTCACGTCGCGCTACGGGTCATTCTGAGCGCCAGCGAAGAATCTTCGCTAGCGCT
>JBGTJY010000394.1:0-1924 GCA_041744855.1 Candidatus Hydrogenedentales bacterium | reverse complement strand
CCGCGTCATCTGCTCCACGCTCTCCGACATGGTCTCCGCCGTCGTCGGCGGCATCGGCGCGTTGAAAGGCCCCCTACACGGCGGCGCCAACGAAGCCGCAATGGAAATGCTCCAACAGTTCAAAACCGCCGACCAGGCCCGCGCATGGATGAAAGACGCCCTCGCAGGCAAAGCAAAAATCATGGGCTTCGGCCACCGCGTCTACAAAAACGGCGACCACCGCGCCCGCATCCTTGAGCGCGAACTCCGCAAGCTCGCCACGCAAAAAGGCCAGGAACACTGGATGGACATCTACGACGCCATCAAAGACCCCATGGTCAACGACAAAAAAATCTTCCCCAACGTCGACTACCCCTGCGGCCTCACCTACTACCTCCTCGATCTGCCGCTCGATCTCTACACGCCGCTCTTCGTAGCGTCCCGCGTCACAGGCTGGACCGCCCACTTCATCGAACAAGTACAAGACAACCGCATCTACCGCCCCCTAAGCATCTACACCGGCCACAAGGAACGCAGCGTGCCGGAATTGGCAACGCGGTAGGAGTCCTAAATATGAAATCCGTCCAATTCACCGCTGAGGTTAAGAATGGCGTTATCGAGATTCCCGCGGAGTTCAAGGAATTTGAAGCGGACTCCGCGCATGTGATTCTTGTAAGTGTTCAAGAACGCGCAGAACTAACAGGCTTCGAGTACTTCATGGACCATCCGATCCGCGCGAAAGACTTTAAACCCCTCACCAGAGACGAGGCGCATGCACGAGACTAGGCCGGCGCGACACTTCGTTGATTCAAACGTGTGGATCTATGCGCTGGTCGAGCACGAGGCTGGGGCCAAAAAAAGGATTGCGAAGGAGATCATTCGGGACGCGCCGGCGGTTCTAAGCACACAAGTGATCAGCGAAGTTTGTGCCAACTTGCTCAGGAGAACCGACGCTACCGAAGATGAGGTTACGACATTCATCCGCACGTTCTACGACGATCACATTGTGGTTGACGTCAGTCGGTATATTTTTCTTTCCGCGTCCCAATTGCGGCGGCGGTACTCATTGTCCTACTGGGACAGCCTCATCGTCGCAAGCGCGCTAAGCAGCGGCGCTCCGGTCTTGCTGAGCGAAGACATGCAAGACGGCCTGAAGATCGACGGCGGTTTGACCATCAAAAACCCATTCGCAGCGCTGAAGGCAACAGACTAGCTCTTAAAACTGCTGCCCTCTCCGGCCCGTGAGCCTCGCCCCCCTCCGCGCACAGGAGTACGCTCGCGCACCCAATTCAAGCAGCCCGCTGCGCCCATCTCACGCATACGTCTCATCCTTCCCGTAATTCCCAGCGGTCGCGCCCATCCACCAGCCCCCCCTCCGCGCCTCTGCGCCTCCGCGCGAGCAACACCTAATTCGGAATCGGTGGGAAAAACTCCCCCGCTCGGCGGCCCGTGCGTTCGACCCCCATCCGCTCCCAATCAATCTCGCGCGTGATCTTCGTGCCACGCGGCCGTTTCGCGCTGAAGTCCTCATAGTTCTTATACAACAGCCGCCGCAACGTCTCCTCGTTCAACTGCAATCCCCGCAACTCGCCTCCCCGGTACAGCGGCATCCTGAACGCATCCTTCGTCAGAATATCCAGATAAGCCTGCACCCGCACCGAAATCCACGGCACGTCCTTCCCTTCGTAATTCGTTAGCACAAGGTCGGTGCCCCACATGACGCGATCCGGATACTCGCTCAGAATCCTTCTGAACTTCGTTGGGTTTTTCGAAATGCGTTCCAAGCCCGGAGTCAGAAACGAATCGTGACCAAAGCTGATGTCCGTGTACAGATTCGGAAACGTATCGAGAAATTCGCTCAGCCGGCTGTCCTTGATCGACGACAGAATGAAATGCGGCGCGATGACTTTCATGTCGGGATACGCCGTGAGTACCGCGATGAATT
>JBGTJY010000393.1:0-4512 GCA_041744855.1 Candidatus Hydrogenedentales bacterium | reverse complement strand
CTCGCATGACTTCGTGGAGCGTGAACGATCCATGCGGACTGCTGGTGCGAGTGCGGAAGACAGCGGATTCATCGCATCGCTCAAGTGGTTGGTCGCGGAAGGTGACGCGCGCGGCGTCATGCGCATGGCGATCGAGTTGCGGGCCCTCCGCGACGCGCTCACGGCGCTTGACGAAACGCGAGCAGCACGCGACGAACAATCCCGACGCGCCGCTGATCTTGACAGTGAGATTCAGGCGGCAATGGCGATGTTAGGACCTGGAACCGAGGTTGAAGGCGGCGGTTCAATTGTTGAACGGCTCCAGAAACTTCGTGACCGGCTGGGCGAGGATTCGAAATCGCGTCGTCGACTCGCGGATGAGAGAGATGCATGGCGTTCGATGTGCGCGTTGCTTACGCAGACCCGTTCTCACGTCCATGAGCTATTGGAGGACAGCGACAGTGAACGCAATTCACTCGCGATGGCACTCGACGCCATGCGCGCGCGGCTGACACAATTGTCGGCGCTTCATGACAGCGCACGGGCCGACGGTGAACAGGCGCGGGCCGAGCTCTCGGAGATGAAGGATCAGATTACACGTTGGAGCGGGGTGGCCGAGCGAACGTTGAACGAGTTGAGTTCAATCGCAGCAAGGTGAACGCCTAACCACGCGACTATCGTCACTTCGATCGACGCGGAGTTCCCTTTTTTCGACCGCGTCCATCTGCGCGGCCCCCGCTACGCCCCCCTGCCTGCGTTTGGCCCCGATTTTTTCCGCCACCGCCACCGCCACCGCCACCGCCGCCCTGACGTCGGTCTCGCGGACGTGATGTTCCCTGCGATGGCCGCGAGCGGGTCAGTTCATCGGGGGCGAATGGAGCGTCGAGTTTCTCCTGCAACTCTTCCAGCGTCGAAGCGCGCACTGAACCTCTGCTCCCTCTTGTAACGACAAATCGAAGCGGTCTGTCGAGCTCCGGCAGTTCGTCTGCCGTCAGCGTACGCGCCAACTTGTCCGGCAAGCGAAGTCTCACCACGGGTTGGACAACTTCGCCACTCTCTTCGATGTCATAGTCGAGTGCTATCGCTCGATCCCGAATCTCCACAGCACCCGGCAGAGCACGGGCCGCCTCAAACTGCGCATCGCTAACCCAATCTCGACGATCGATGCGAAGTGGGAGCGCACGAATTTTCTCCCACTCTACCTCATCACCCATCGCCGCGGCATACCACGCCGCGAGTTCAGCTTCACCAAGCCGCGGCGTCACACCACCGGAGCGACGATATGTCTCGCGTATCTCCTCGATGAGCGGTGAGTTGCGACGCACCGCCGGATGGCGCAACGCTCCCCGGGCCGCTGCCGATCCAAGCGCGCGACGCGCTTCATCGGCGAGATTATCGGGGAAAACGTACAGCGGCTCGTTTTCCCTCGATAAATCGAATCCGCCGTATGTAACGCGACGCTGCAACACTACCGGCGAACGCCTGCTCTCCGATTCGATAGCAATTTCCGGCGCATGCAAGGCAGCGTGCCTACGAACGAGATCCATCGGAAGCTGCGTTCCTTCGATCGACGCGCGCGGCACTCCGTACCTGTCGGCGAAATAGCGCAGCGTCCCCGCGATCGCGCCCCAACTTCCACAGACACTCGTCTTGGACACGCGCGCTTCATTCCCGTCTGGCGTCTCCTCTTCGATCACGAGATCGAACGGCATGAAACGCGCGAGCAGATCAGCGAACTTTCGCGCCACGCCATCACGCGCGATAGGAAGCGTTGCGGGCAACGCCAAGCCCACGCTGCGATAGACACTCGCCATCGCCAACGCCGCATCTTCCAACGACTTTACCAACACACCGCGTCGCTCGGCCCATTCTGCGACTTTCTCCTCGTCAAACAGATGACGCGACAGTCCATAAACTTCGCCGATATATCCCGCGGTACGGAATGCGTCTGCGTAAACGTTGTAAGCCGTGAGATGATCGCTTCCACGTACAACCAAGCCTTCGATGTCGCGACCGTCGCGAGTCATCCTGTGCAGCGAGTCGACTCCGCTCATCACCGCGAGATGTGGAAGCAACTCATCATCACCGTTAACGATCAACTCGCCCCACGCGCGATCCACCGGCAATGCTTCAACAGCAACGCCGTAACGGGACAGCCGCCCATTGTCGATCAATCCACGAGACTCGAGCCGCGACAATGCCCGACGATACGCCGCCCGATCGAGTGGCACAGGCAAGTCGAGTTCATCCGCGCGAACGCCGAGCCCCGCACAAGTCAGCGCGACGCGCTCTGAATCGCCGGCGAGCTGGAAGTCAGGCTCTGTCGGCGTAAGCGCCTCAAACCGAATATCTCGATCGCTCAGAATGTAAACTCGACCGTCCTCGACACGTCCATGAACGCGCCCAGCCATCTGCAGAATTTCATTCGAACCGAGATGCACACGCGTGAGGACATTACGCCCACGGTCGATGAAGTTGGTGAATCGCGAGTCGTCGATTATGACAGTGTCGAGTCCAGGCACATTCAGGGCGCTTTGTCCGGCGGCGGTCATCGCGAGAAAGAACGGTTTCTTGATCGTGCCTTCGAGAAACGGTCGGATCACGCGAATCGGTTCGCCGCCATGATAATGCGCCGCTTCGATGCGTGGCGCATTCTGACGCACCCATTCCGCGGTTTCTTCAACCATCGCTCTCGTGGGAAGAAACATTGCAACGCCACGTTTCGCCTGAATGACGTGTCGCAGAAATTTCTCATTCAGAAAAGACAACGGTTTTTTACGCTCGACAGTCACCTTCGCCGCTTTCGATTCGTCGAACGCGGATACCTGAATCACTTCCGCGCTCTCCAGATAGTTCGCATAGAACGACGGGTCGACCGTCGCGGAAAGCCAGATGAATCTGCACCCGACATGTTTGCCGAGTGCAAGGCAGAGTTCGAGTTCTGCTGAGGTCTGATGTATCTCGTCGACGATGAGTGTATCGCTTGCGAGAATATCGTTGTCCTGGAACCATCGACGTGCAATACCAGTGGTGACGACAATGACATTCCACGACGGCGTGTCTGGCGTCGCCTCACGTTCGCGATTGATCACTCCCGTCCGAAGCTCGGTGGTGCCGAGTATCGTTTCAGCGATCGGCCTTATCGCGAGTGTTTTTCCGCTGCCTGTGCCCGCCACGATCCCGAAACCTTTGCCGCTAACTGCGAGCGCGCGTACATCGTCACCGCGGGTTCGTTCAAGGTAGGTTTCGAGATGTAATCCGACCGCGAGTTCGATGGTTTCGCACGCCGCACGCGTTGGCGCGATGACAATGACGCGACCAGTCGGCGGATCAGCCGCGATGAACTCATCGTGGTCCTGCGGGAGGTATCGATCTTGTGGGTTTCTCACGCAATCAACTTAGCGAAAGGTGCGGTTCGACCTTGGAAAACCGATCAATTCGCGGCTGAGCCAGCGCCTGCCACTCCATCGCGGCCACCCAACCAGAACTCCCGCGAACGACCACGCTACAGTTAGTGTACAGGTCAGCACATTCGAGTAACTGCACTACTGGTGTACTACTGTACTACCAACGTACCACCAATCGCCTCAAGGGCCGAACGACAATGTCGTCATCCGAGAAAGCAGAATGGGAAACGATCGCCAACTGCACCAGTGGGCTCGAGGCGGACATCGCGCGCGTCGCCTTGGAGGCTGAGGGCATACCCGTGATGGTGCGAAGCGACGGGGCGGGAATTTTTGGTCTTGCCTACCAAGGCACGGTACCGGGTGGCGTCAAACTCCAAGTGCCCAGTCCGGAGGCAGCGCGCGCGAGAGAAATCCTGAGCTACGAAGACCCGCGTGCGCATCTCAGTCTGCTCGACGATGACGACGACGCAACCTGACGAGCGAGCGCCATGCTCACCTCCAAAAACGACGCGCTCCTTCGCCTCATCGCCCAGACGGCCGCAATGCTGGCGAAGCTCCGTTCCAGCCTCAACGACGATACGGGCCCGACGCAGGTCATCGCAGAAGTGGACAGGATGATGAGCGAGTTACTTGGACCGGAACGTGCGCTGCTTGATAGGCTAGATGCGCTATCCGCCAAGCAAATCGTTGGTAACCCTGACAAAATCAAAGCGTGGAGCGACCTTCTCCACCTCAAAGCGGACGCGGAGACTCGACTCGGCAATCGCGCATCGGCGGAGCATCTTCACACTCGCGCCAACGCACTTTCACCAAATACCCAGAGCAACAATCAGTGACAACGCCAATCTCGCCCGACTCGCCGCCGTCTCGTCCAGACCAGCCCGACGTGCCCGTGGTCGATCCATCACCGACCGCGCCCCCGCAAGTCGACCCGTCGCCCGATCAGCCCTCGCGCCAGGATCCACCGGATTCCGAGCCACCACGTGTAGACCCGGAGATCATCCCGCAGGTTGACCCTACCGACCCGTCCTCACCTTCTCGTATCATTCGTTAGCGCTGGAGCAGCTTTACCCGCTGGCCGTTTCGAAAGACCTCGACGCGGTCAGCCCTGCCATCGCGGTTCGTG
>JBGTJY010000392.1:0-7349 GCA_041744855.1 Candidatus Hydrogenedentales bacterium | reverse complement strand
GCGATCGGTCGCCACGTCGCGGTAGTCGAGCCACGTGAGCCGCCGCGAACCATCCGCCGGCACCGACGCGCCGTTGCGGTTCGGCTTTCCATAGAATCCACGGACTGCAACCTCTTCGACCGGCGGACCATGAATAAAAGCGATCTTCGCTTCCTCAAAAGAAAACGACGCCGCGCCGATTCCGGGCGCCGCCTGTGCGCCGGTGATCGCGTTAGTCGCCGCGTACAACACCGTCTCGGCCCCCGTCGCGATCTCTACCATCTCGACCGACTGCGAGTTTTCGATGCCCGGCCCGACCATTTCCCGCGTGTCGTAACAAAGAAAGCGATCGTCCGGCGAGAAATTGTCGTTGTTATCGAGAGTATGATTCTTCGGCGAGAACGTAATTTGGCGTTCCACCCCGTTCGCGGCCGCGGCAGCGAGCATCAGGCAACCTGCAATACGTACCGCATAGGCGATCCGATTTGTCCCCAAGCTGTTCATTCAATTTAGTCTATCCGGAGTATTGGGCGCATACCAAGCCCAAATAGCCGTTGCCCGCCGTACGTGGCATACAATAAGGGCGCAAAGGAGCCGCGGCGATGTTTTTCGATCAGCGTTTCATACCCGGGCTTGCGATCTACTCTTACATGATCGGCGACGAGCGCACTAAGGAGTGCGCCGTCATCGACCCCACGCGGGACATCGACTATTTCGTCGACACGGCCGAGCGCGAAGGCCTTCGCATCCGCCATGTGCTTGAGACGCACGTGCACGCCGATTTCGTGAGCGGGTCACGGGAATTGAAGATGCGCCTTGGCGACGACGTGACCGTTCACTGCTCGGGTCACGGAGGCGCGGAGTGGACGCCGCCGTATGCGGACCACGTCATCAAGGGCGGCGATACGGTGAAAGTGGGCAGCGTCCGCCTTGAGGCGGTACACACACCGGGTCACACGCCGGAACATATTCTCTGGGCGTTATACGACGAATCGCGAAGCAAGGATACGCCGTGGCTGGTATTCACGGGCGACTTTTTGTTCGTCGGCGATGTCGGTCGGCCCGATCTACTCGGGGAGACCGCGCGCAAACAACTCGCGCATCAGCTCTACGAAAGCGTGTTTGAGACCCTGCCGAAATTCCCGGATTTCACCGAGCTCATGCCGGCGCACGGCGCGGGGTCACTGTGCGGCAAAGCCATCGGCTCGCGAGGCGCGTCGACCGTCGGATTCGAGCGCCGATTCAACGCGTCGCTGCGACCCGCCGACGAGCGGGCATGGGTCGCGAAACTGCTCGACGGCATGCCCATCGCCCCGCCGTATTTTCGCCGCATGAAACACGTCAATGCCAAGGGCCCCGACCTCATCGGGCCGTCCCTGCCCGGCCAGCGCCGGTTTTCGGCGAATGAGGTGCATGAGCGGGTCTGCGACCATTGTTTAATCGTCGATGTGCGGCAAAAAGAGGCATTCGCGGCCGCACACATCCCGAATTCAATCAACATTCCGCTCGGACCGAGTTTGCCGACCTGGGCAGGCTGGGTCTTGCCGTACGACCACCCGACGCTGATCGTGCTGGACGATCCCGCGGACATGCGCAGCGTCGTCACGCACCTGCTCCGCGTTGGCTTCGACGATATCCGCGGCTACCTCGAAGGTGGACTCGACCTATGGGAAACCTCCGGATTTGAATTTGCGCGGCTGAACACGCAATCGGTTCATGAACTTCACCGCGCGTTGCAGAACGGCAACCATCGCTTCGTGCTGGATGTGCGCACGAGCCGCGAATGGCAGAGCGGGCACGTGCCCGGGGCACATCACATCCATGGCGGACTCCTGCAGGATCGTTATAGCGAGGTGCCGCGAGACCGGCCGGTGTCGGTCATTTGCGGCAGCGGTTACCGCGCTTCGATTGCGGCGTCATTTCTGCAGCGCGAAGGATACACCGACGTGACCAATGTCCTCGGCGGCATGAGCGCGTACCTGGCGGCGGGCTTCCCAATCGAGGCGTAATCGCGTAGACTAGAGCCTTGTTTAACCCGGGACGCGGTGTACAGCGTCCAGAATCGGGGAGGGACGCGCTCCTGCGCGTCCGGCGCGATACCGATCGTTGCGGGAGAACTCAAGGTGGAGTGCAAATGTGGCTACTCTTTCGCCGAGAAGGCCCTTCAAGATTTTCCACGGGAGTTCGAGAGCTACGGAATCGTTGCCGACGCCGATTACCAGAGGTTTCTTAAGTCGGAACTGAAGCTCATTCAGCAACGCCGCGGTAGCAAACAATATTACAAGGCCTTTGGAAAATCGGCCGAGCTGATGGGAAGTTTGCTCGAGTGCCCCGACTGTGGTCGGCTCTTGCTGCTTCGTCCAGGCGCGGCCTGCAAAGAATTCTATATGTTGGAATCTAAAGTACCGTAAAAGGAGCAAGTCATCATGGTTGGTAGATACACTCTTCGGCTATTCGGGCTGGCGCTGATTCCCGCTCTTGTCGCAAACGCACAAGCGTCGAAACCCGCGGAAGAAAAACCCTCAATCCAAAAGACGGAAGTCGGCTCGACTCCGAATGTCTCCACGCTCGGCGAGAAAGCGTATTTCGGCGGCCAGCCCAAGGCCGCGGACCTCAAGGCCTTCGCCGATCTCGGAGTAAAAACGGTCATCAACCTCCGCACCGAAGGCGAGATGCAATCGCTCAGTTTCGACGAGGAAAAGGCCGTTACCGATGCCGGCATGAAATACATTCAAGTGCCGCTGGATCAGGGAGAGATCACGGACGAGCAAATACAAACCCTGCTCGCCACAATCGATGAAGCGAACAAGGAAAAGTTTCTAATCCACTGCGGCAGTTCGAATCGCGTGGGGTATGCGTGGAGTTTGTTCTCGGGCAAGAAACTCGGGAAGCCGGTCGATGAGGCGATCGCGGAAGGCAAGGCTGCCGGTATGCAATCGTCACAACTCGAGGCGGACGCGCGCAAGAGGCTTGGCGAAAAACCGACGCCGTGACGCAATTTACCGCGGAGGACGCAGAGGCCGCGGAGGAGTTTTGAGATACTGATCGTAGCGATTTGGGGCGAGCGTTATGTCACGCGATGCCGCGGGGAATCCGAGCCGTCTAATCGCTTTCGTGGTCCGCTTGTTTTCAGGACTTGGTGTGACTCTCGGGGGCGCAGCGATCACCTCTTGGATATATGCGTCCCAGGAAGGTGAAGGCTTGGGTTATTACACCTGGGGAACCGTAGCATTATTTGTTTTGGCCAGCGGACTCGCATTTGGATGCTTTTTGGTAATTCATCGAATGGCGCAAGGAAAGAAGGACCTCCTCATCCTGGGCAGCGTATCGACTTATTTCTGCCTCATAGGTGTCTTTATCCTTTGGTTACTATTAAGGGGAAATGCCGAAGAAGTGATGTGGCTGCCTGTTGCTATCTTCTTCGGTATCCCCTCCTTCGTGCCGATAGTTATCGCCGCGTGGCTGGGCAGCATGATCGTACTAGGTGTACCGAAGGAAACATTGAATCCGAATGACACATAGAACAATTCGAGAAGCAGATCGTACTTAGCCGATGGGAGCACCGTTCGTATGAGATCCGGAATCTTCGTCGCGTATTTGGCCGCCTTCATCTGGTTCTCGACATCGGAATCACGTGCCGAAATCTACGCCGGCGTCGCATCGGTCGACATCACGCCGGATGTCGTGAAATACAAAGTGCCCATGGCGGGATACGGCGCGCGGCAGGGTAAGCCTTCGACGGGTGTGCACGATCCGTTGTTCGCGAATGTGTTGTATTTGCGCGACGGCGCGACGGTCATGGCGATAGTCACCGCGGACCTGCGATCGTCGACGCCGGATTTGAAGAACCAAGTGCTCGCGAAATGCGATGGATTGGGACTGACGCGTGAGAATCTGATGATTGCCGCATCGCACAACCATTCGGGTCCATCGTTCTTTCCGGAGAAATTCTGGCAATTGCAATTCGGCGAATTCGATCCGGCGATACTTGTCGAGATGAGTGCGCGCATTGCAGAGGGACTCGCCGCCGCGGCGAAGAGCGCGGCGCCCGCGCGTGTGGGTTTTGCGGAGAAAGACTTGCCGGAGTTCACGCGTAACCGGCGCTGGGAATACGACACCGCCGCGCGCGAAGCCGCGAACGAAACGCCAGCGCTTAGCTCGCGCCTGTTCGTCATGCGAATCGACGGGGATGCAGGCGAGCCTATTGCGATTCTTGTGAACTTCGGGACGCATCCGACGATCCTCGGCGCGGACAACTTCGAGCTTTCCGCAGAGTGGCCCGGCGCGATGCGGCGCGAAATCGAGCGCGCGTTCCCCAACGCGACGGCGCTCTACACGAACGGCGCGGAAGGCGATCAGGCGCCCGCGAACGCGCAGGGCGAAAACGGTTTCGCGCGCGTTGAAGATTTCGGTTCGCGGCTCGCTGCGGAGGTAATTGCTCTCGCAAAAACGATCAAGACTGAACCCGCGACGATCGCGTTCGCGTTTCACGAGGCGCCGATTGGCGAGCCTGTGTTCAGTGAAGCCGCGAAGAATGGACAATACGCGTTCATGCAACCGATGGCGATGGAAGTGCTCCCGCGCACGGCGGAACTGCAACAATTTCGCATCGGCGGCGTGGTCCTCGCGGGGCTGCCCGGCGAACCGATCGCCGACGTGGGCCGCAAGACGGAGCGCAGTCTCGTCGCGCTCGGTGCGGAGACGGCGATCACGGTCAGCCTCGCCAACGACTACATCGGCTACATCCTCAACGCGAAGGAATACGCGCACGGCGGCTACGAAGTCGACAGCCGTTCGTTCTACGGTCCTGGTCTCGGCGATCTCATTGCGCGCGAAACCGCGCTGAGCGGCCGCACACTTTTCGCGCAAGCAAAGACGACTGGCGAGAAGATCAATCTGTTCAACGGCAAAAACTTTGACGGTTGGAAACTATTCATTCCAGATCCGAGCGTCGACACCTCGAAGGTATGGTCCGTGCAAGAAGGCGGCGTCATCCGCTGCGAGGGGAAGCCCGCGGGCTACATGCGCACGGAAAAGGAATACGAGAATTACCGCGTCACGCTCGAATGGCGATGGCCCGCCGCGCCCGGCAACAACGGTCTCCTGCTCCATTGCCAATTGCCCGACGAAGTCTGGCCGAAGAGCCTCGAGGCGCAGATGTATCACGAGAACGCGGGCGACATTTGGGTGATCGGCGGCGCGGACTACAAGGAGCACGTCGACAAGAGCACGCGCCAAACCGTCAAGATGCACCCACACAACGAAAAGCCCCTGGGCGAGTGGAACCATTTCGAAGCGGTCTGCGACGGCGACACGATCCTGCTGTACGTCAACGGCCTCCTGCAGCACAAGGCGACCCAGTGCACATTGTCGAAGGGATTCATCGCGCTGCAGAGCGAAGGCGCGATCATCGAGTATCGGAATATCGTGCTGGAGCCGTTGGCCGATTAATCCACGTCGGGGCGCCAAGAATCGGGGCGCTGGGTGGAAGCGGGGAGATTCCCGCCTGCGCGGGAATGACGGGGTAGGGGAATGTCCGTTTCGTCCATGTTCCAATTCGGTTAGAAAATAAACTGTCCGACAAGAACCTAGATAGGGACGGCGATGGAATTCCTGAACGACAATCCTGCCGTGTTGGCAGTCGCTATTTTTTTTGCTCGTATTACCGACGTTTCATTGGGGACGGTCCGTACGATTCTGGTGATTCGGAGCCGGCGCGGGTGGGCTGCTTTTCTTGGGTTTTTCGAGGTATTGATTTGGCTGCTTGCGGCGGGGAAAGTCATTCAGAATCTCGACCACTCCTGGTACCTGCCCATTTTCTACGCGGGCGGATTCGCCGCGGGAAACATCGTGGGGATTTGGCTCGAGTCGCGGTTGGCGTTAGGCTCGGAGCTCGTTCGGGCCGTATCTAAAAATGCGAGGGTCGACTTGGCGGTCGAACTTCGGGGTCGGGGGTATTCCGTTGTGGAGATGCCCGGGGTGGGCGATTATGAGGAACCGGTACAAGTGCTGTTGGTCGTCGAGAAACGGAAGAAAGTCGCGCAATTGATCGACGCGATTTGCGAGTGCGATCCGGAGGCTTTTTGGACGGTCTCGGATATCAAGAGCCATCCTATATTGCCGCCGTTACCGAAGCGGATGGTGGATAGCGCGGTGAAACTAAAGTGAACGCCCTGAGCGAGATCCGAGATTGCCACGGCCGCGCGCAATGCTTTAAGGCGCGCGGCCTCGCAATGACGGGGGTAGGGGTACTGCTTTAAGGCACGCGGCCTCGCAATGACGGGGGTAGGGGTACTGCTCTAAGGCGCGCGGCCTCGCAATGACGGTGCTGGTTAGAGGTTCTCGGTAAGCCTACGAGGGGACGGCCGAGTTCCAGCGGGGTTGGCGTTTTTCGGTGAATGCGGTGATGCCTTCTTTTGCGTCCTGATCGGCGAGGTTATCTACCATCACGTTGCCGGCGTACTCGTAGGCGTCGGGGCGGGCCATATCAATCTGGCGGTAGAAGGCTTCTTTGCCGATGGCGACGACGCTCGTGCTCCAGTGGGCGATTTTTTGGGCGAGGTCGCGCGTGGCGTCCGCGAGTTGATCGCGTGTCACCACCCGGTTGACGAGGCCGATGCGTTCGGCCTCCGCCGCGGAGATGGGATCGGCGGTGAGCAACATTTCCATCGCTTTTTTCGGAGCGACATTTCGCGCGAGCGCGACGCCGGGAGTCGTGCAGAAGAGGCCGACTTTCACGCCGGGCGTTGCGAACGCCGATTGGTCGCTGCAGACCGCGAGGTCGCAGGTGGCGACGAGTTGGCAACCTGCCGCGGTGGCGAGTCCGTCGACTTGCGCGATGACGGGCTTGGGTAGCAGGCGAATGGATTCCATCAGCTCGGTGCAGAGTTTGAAGACGCCGGCGTGATCCGCCGAGCAGCCCGCGCCGAGTTCGCGCAGGTCGTGACCCGCGCTGAATACCGGTCCTTCGGCGCGAATAATCACGGCGTGCACGACGGGGTCCGCTTCGGCGGCGCGTAGCTTATCGAGGAGCGCGGACATCATCGCGCTCGAGAGCGCGTTGCGTTTGCTGGGATTGTTCAGCGTGAGCGTGGCGACGTTATCGGCGATGTCGAGGAGGACGAGTTCGTCGGGCATGAGAGGGTCCCTCGGTGCGGGCATGGGCGTTGTCGGCGCATTGTAGCGCGATGGGGGAGTTCGCGTCATGAGGCGGCGGGCCTTCGTCGTGATCCCAGCCGCTCGGGAGAGTGGCGTTCCCGGGGGGACGCGACGCCGTGTGGGTGGGGGAGGAGGAGGGGGAGGGGAAGGAGTCACGGCGCCGCGCCCCTATTATATTGGCGCCGGGTGTTGCGTTTTTGGTGGGGCGATGG
>JBGTJY010000391.1:0-4964 GCA_041744855.1 Candidatus Hydrogenedentales bacterium | reverse complement strand
CGTTTTTTCAGCATCCATTCACGAAGGACGTGCGCGAAGGAGCCGACGCGAGCAAGCCGCCGCGCAACCGCATCCACACCTGGATGCAACTCATCAATCTGGGGCGTTACGTGCCGGGTGTGGTGAACACCGACGCGCACGCGAATTTCCACGGCTCCGGATGGATTCGTAATTACGTGCGGAGTTCGACCGACAATCCGTCGGAAATCGATACGATGGAAATGGTGCGGAATTCGGAAGCGGGGCACGTGGTGATGACGACCGGGCCCTACCTGGAAGCGAGGGTGAGCGCGGAAGAGGCCGGAGCGCACCGCACTGGCGGGCCGGGAGATACGGTGCAGGCCCCGTCGGGAAAGGTTACGCTATTCGTGCGGGTTCAGTGCCCGAATTGGCTCGATGTCGACCGCGTCCAGGTAATTGTCAACGGACGGTATAAGGACGATTTGAATTTTACGCGCGGCGGCAAAACACCCGGCTTCTCGGATGGCGTGGTGAAGTTCGAAGCGGAATTCCCGCTCGAACTCGAGAGCGATACGCACATCATCGTCGCGACCATCGGCGAAGAATTTACCTTGGGGCGCGTGTTCGGCAACGATCGGGGCAAGATTCGGCCGGCTGCATTGACGAATCCGATCTTCATCGATGTCGACGGCGACGGCTTCGAACCAAACGGCGACACACTGGCCGCCCCGCTGGTGCCGCCGAAGCCATGAAACACCTGTCATTCTGAACGAAGTGAAGAATCTCGCTCTCGCACGCGCACCCGGATTCTTCGCTCGCGCTCAGAAACACGTGTCATTCTGAACGAAGTGAAGAATCTCGGTTCCGCACGCGCCCCGGTTCTTCGCTCGTGCTCAGAATGACTCGTATGCGCATTGCGGCGCGCGGCGTTCGTACGTTAGAATAGGAAGTCTTCACCCCGCGCGCGAGTGGTGGAACTGGCAGACACGCTAGACTAAGGATCTAGTCCCCGAAAGGGGTTGGGAGTTCGAGTCTCCCCTCGCGCACCATTTTCCTTCCCTGCTCTCTCTGCACGTTGATCTGTCCACAGATTTCACCGATGGACACAGATTTATTCTACGTAACCGAGGGCCTCTAACGCGGTGCGTTCTTCTTCCGTGAGGGCTGCGGTGGGGGATTGTTGTCGCTCGGGGGCGACGTACCAGATCGTCAGGCGCGGGGAATCGGGCGAAGTGTTTGCTCGCGCATCGAGCGGGGCGGAGGCGGATTGTGCGGGGTCTAGCACGGCGCGAATTTGCGTTCCGGAATAGTGGGCGCCGCCGGTTAGAACGTCCCAATTGGCGTCGCTGCTTAGCTCGAGGTGAATCCCTGGGTCGTTGCCCAGGGTGCGCACGACCGAGATTCTATCCACGGCGGCGCTCAAATCGGCCTCGATTTCTTGTAGTGGCGCGCCGGTTTCCACGGAGGGGTTATTCCAGAAGTTTGGAAACTCGAGCCACTCGCGTTCGAACCTTCCCGCCGTGGTGAGTTTCATCCGCGTTGGCGCTCCACTCGGATTCTGCATGTGAAAATGCCAGCCCGTGGACGGCGGTGGATAGAACGCGGCGAGTTGGGAGGAGAGTTTGGGGACCATCCACTGGAATTTCGGGAAGAGGTCGTTCACCTCGTGCGGGTCCGTCGGCAGGTGATAGAGCTCGTGGCGTTGCGTCTTAATGCTGTAAATGAGTTTGGCGGCAGGCGTGCGCATGCCTCGCCATTCAAGGCGGGTCGCATAGAGGTTTTGCGTGGGGCGCCGATGACCCCCCTCGATTAGCGGTAGGAGACTCGAGCTGTACTGACTCGCCGGTAACCGGGCGCCGACTGTGTCGAGGATGGTGGGCATGACATCGGCGAGGGTCACGTAGTCGGCTATGCGTTTGCCGGCGTGCTTCGCGTTGGGGAATTTGATGAGCATGGGGATGCGCAGCAAGTCGTCGTAGAGTTGGTTGTGGCCGTAGTTGCCGTGTTCGCCGAATGCTTCGCCGTGATCGGAGAGGACGACGATCATCGCGCGATCGTAGAGGCCGAGGTCTTTCAGTTGCGCGAACAAATCGCCGATGGCGGCATCCACTGTCGCGATGCTGTCGTCGTAATACGCGAGGTTGAGGTCGTGGTTGCGCGGCGTCATTTCGCCTTTGCCGCGATTGAAATCTTCCAGGAGCGATTGCGTGCGCGCGGCTTCGGCGGCGGTCCAGTCGGGGCCGTCAGGGTGAAAGTAGCGCGCGACGGCTGAGTCGGGCGAGCCGTGATTGGTCGGGAGCGGAAGGGGGGCCTCGCTGTCGACTTTGAGGAGCCCGTGCGCCTCGTAGTTGTGCAGAAAGAGAAATAGGTTCGGCAGCTTGTGCGAAGCGAGCCACGTGAGCGCGTGGTCGTGCGTCTCGTCGATACTGCGTACAGTCTCTTTGGGAGTCTCCCACACATCGAACCCCTGCGCGAAGCCTTGCTCCGGCGTGAGCCAGTTCCTAAAGCCAGTGAATCCGGCGGTAAGGTAGCCTCCCCCGCGCAACGACTCCGCGAGCGTCGAAACATTTTCCGCGAGCCCAGCGTCCGCGGTGACGCCGTGTTGCTCGGGATGGAGGCCCGTGAAAAGCGTCATGTGGGCGTGCAGTGTCCACGGCGCGGGCGTGAAGGCGTTCTCGAATACCACGGCCTCCCGCGCGAAGGTTTCGAGGTGTGGCGTGGTCTGATGTGGGTAGCCGTAGACGGACAGGCGATCGGGGCGCACCGTGTCGCAGGAGATGAGGATGATGGGCGTCGCGCGATTGGCCGGATCGGCGGAATAGATCATCGGCGCGCCCCAGACGGCGTAGTCGCCGTGGGCGCCATTGCCGTGATCGATCGCGAGCGCGAGGCGCATTTTCTTGCCCGCGAATTCGGATAAGTCCGCCTGGATCGATTGCCAGCCGCGTTGGCCCTCGTTCGCGCGCGGTGAAAGTGAGAGCGTAGCCACGGTGAGCGGCGGCGATCCGGATTCTTCGACGAGGATTTGAAATTCAACGTCGCCGCGGCCGATGAACCGGTCGAACGCGCGTGGGAGAATCGCCGCGGACGCGTCGAAGACCGCGAACTTGGGAATCGTCACCTCGGCGGACATTGGTGTTGCGTGCATCGCTTCGAGAGTTCGCCCGCCGATGTTGAGCCGCCACGGCTTTGTTGTTTCGGCACGCAGGAACGTGACCGACTTGATGGTGGCGGATTCCGGGCCGCCGGTCGGCGTGACGCGAATCGAATCGATGCGCCCGGCCCAGTGCGGCGCGTTGGCCGGGCTCAGGTCGATACGATAGGCGTGGGGTTCGGCGCTGGGGAACACCGGCACGCTGATGCCCTGGTTTGTTTCGTAGAGCGGCTCGAGGTCGCTGGTCCATGACAACGTGCAGCGCTCACCGGACTCGGCCGCGATTTCGATGACCGCTTCGTTGTAGTTCGCGGCGTCGAAGTCCACGGACCGTTCGATTGATCCGGGGGCGTCTTGGGCGCGTAGCCGAATCCCGGCGGAGTCGAGCGTCAACATCGTGTGTTGACCGGCACGCCATTCTGTGTCGAGCGGGATGACGAGTGGCTCGACCGTGGAAGGCCGCGCGCTGGCGAGCAAGGCGTCCGTCAGATGAATCGGCGAAGGCGGTCCAGGCGGCGGCCCCGCGGTTTTTCGCTCGCACGCGGAGCATGCGAGCAGGAGCAGGCCTAATACGATAGCGTAACGATTCATCGAGCGATCTTACCGGAGAGAGCGGGGGAAACAGAGGGGGTTCTGGTACCGCCGGTTTTCAACCGGCGAGTTTGTTACAGGATCGGCACGCTGCACACTCGCCGGTTAAAAACCGGCGGTACCCGGGGGTCACATGAGGATTTTCTTAAGGGCGGAGGTTGCGGCTGCCGCGATTTCGGGGTCCGATGAACTCGCGTATTCTTTGATCGCGCCCGTTGCACGTTGGGCGTGGCGCGCGCCGAGCGTGTTGATGATTCCGGGCTTCAGTGCATCGGGCGCCTGCCCAAGTGCATCGATCAACGCGCGATCGACGCTGGCGCCAGGAATGGGTTCGAGCGCGTAGCGCGCCATGTGATTCGTGTCAGGACTGAGCAGTAGCGGCGCGATGGCGGACACGTGGCGTTCCGTCCCGATGATGGCCAATTGCCGGCATGCGAAAAGTTTCGCGTCGAGCGTCGCGCCCGTGCCGAGAAGCGCCGCGAGATTGTCCGCAATCGGTTCGGCATTTTCGCCGGTGTTCATCGCCTGCGTGACCATGTCTTCGGCGACGGTCAGCGGCTCTTCGCTGTCGCCGAATTTGTACGCGGCGATTGCCTGAATTTCCGGCATGGTCGCTTCGCTAAGAAGCGGACCCGACTCCGACATGTGCACACACGCACCCAGCGATAGCACGAGTAACAACGCCGCTATTCTCATATGAATCCTCATTTCAATCTGTGTAAATCGGTGTAATCTGTGGACAGACAAGTTACTAGACGTGCCACGATCCGCGCATGGCGCGCTTGAGCATGCGATCGGCTGTGGGATCGTCGATGAAGCGTTCTTTGTCGGGATTCCAGCGGACGGGCCGATCGAGGCGCATGGCGATATTGCCGACGTGCGCGATGCAGATGGCGTGGTGCGCGGCTTGAATCGGCGTGATCGTCGCTTCGCGCGAGCGGGCGCATTCGATGAAATTGCGGAAGTGATCTCGGCTCTCATAGAGACGCACGTCGTTCTCGCCGATTTCCGAGTCCTTCAAGTTTTCGGGATAGGTATCGAGTGTTTCCCCGCGATCGACGTAGACCCAACCATCGGTCCCTTCGAATCGCGCGCCCATCGGGAAACTATTGGAGACGATCATCTTGAAACCCTTGGGAGCAACGGGCGATGCACCGGGGGCGTACTGCGCCTCGAAGAGATAATCCGTCGCCGCGTTCCAAAGACCGACGCGCGGGAAATTGCCCTTGCCTTCCACGTGCACCGGCCCGGTCCCTTC
>JBGTJY010000390.1:0-6003 GCA_041744855.1 Candidatus Hydrogenedentales bacterium | reverse complement strand
CGGTGTGCGCGGGATTGGCGCTGGCCTCCGCCGCATTGCGCAATCGGCGGCGGCGGGTGTCGCGCGGGTTCTATGCGGCACTCGCGACCGCGTGCGCGGGGATGCTCCTCATCAGCGGTTGGCGGCTTGCGTTGTTCCTGGCCGTATTCGTGCCGGCCGCGACATTCGGCATGCTGACGTGGATGCGCAAGGAACGATTCACCACGTACCTTTGGTCACTCGTCGTGGGCGCTACGTTCGTTTCGTTGGGCGTCGCTATTTTCTCGGCTGCGTTTCCCGAACAAGTGCTCAAGGCGTCCGACACGATGATCACTCGCATTCAACAGTTCGACATGCGCGACGACATGCGCTACTACGCCTGGCGCGAGGCGTTGCTGCAAATACGAGAACACCCCGTCACCGGGACAGGCCTTGGCCATCAACTCCAGTATTTCAGCCGCGGCGTTATGGGCGATTTCGCGTTTCGCGAGTCGGCGGCGCACAACACGTTCATCGACGTTATGTATCAATCGGGGCCGTTGGGATTGGTGTTGTACCTCGTGCTGCACGCGCTGCTGCTGGCCGTGCCCATCGCGCGGCTTCGAGAGCTTTCGCCAGCGTGGCACGGCCTCGCGATCGGCTTGCTCGGGGGCCACGTGGCCCTCTTCGCGTTTGCTCTCGTGCAGCCGTTGCAAGTCGGCGCGATCGTTACCGAGTATCTGCTCATCGGTTGTCTGCTGTGGCTCGTGCATAACCGATCGCAAGACGCGGCCGCTTCCTCCACCACTTCCCCCGTTACTTGTCCCGCGACTTCCCCCACCACTTCCCCCGTCACATGAGCCGCGTCGAAAGAACTCTGTTCCATACCGCGGTCTACGGGCTCGGCATGGTATTGAATCGCGGCGTGGTGCTGCTGCTCCTGCCCCTCTACGCCCATTTGCTATCGCCGGCCGAGGTTGCGCTCTGGGACCTTTGCTCCGTCACCGTCTTGTTCCTCGTCCCCATCCTGCAGATGGGGATGTCCTCCGCCCTATTGCGCGCCTACAACGACACCGACGACGAGGCGGAACGCGTCCGCTCGATCGCTACGATTTTTTATTTTTCCTGCGCAGTCTGGGTGCTTGCGGGTATCGCGCTGATTCGTTTCGCGGAACCCATCGCCGGTTGGATCCTCGAGGATCGCGCTCACGAGGGTCTGATGATTTTGGTCGTGTTGCTCGCCATTGCGACCACACTCGGTAACCAACCGCTCGCGATTCTGCGCGCGACCGAACAAAGTTTGACGTTTTCGATCATCAATTTGTTCCGATCAATCGCCGGGCCCCTCGCGATTGTCTTGCTCGTCGTCGTGTATAGACGCGGCGTCGAGGGCATCCTCCTCGGCGAGTTGCTTGGGCTGGTCGTGCTCGCGGCCGCCGGAATACTCGTCCATCCCCGTTACGCGATGCCCCATTTCGATCTCCCAGCGCTCAAGCGCGCGCTCGCGTATGGCCTGCCCCTGATCCCAATGGCCATGGCGGCGTCGATTACGATGATGTCCGATCGCTATTTCCTCGTGCACACGATCGGTTCGGCGGAAATGGCAACGTACTCGATGGCGTTCCGCGTCGCCATGGTCATGGCCGTCATCGTGCGCGCGTTTCAGACGAGCTGGCCCGCCAGCGCCCTAATACTCGCCAAGGAATCGGATGCCGCAATCACGACAGCGAAATTTTTTCGGTGGTTTATCTCTGCGATGTTGTTGATGGCCGTCGCCATCGCCGCGGGCTCCCGCGAAATCATTGCACTCATTACGCCGGGCGACACATACCTCGGCGCGCACCTCATTGTGCCTTGGGTCGTACTGTCGTACGCGATTTACGCGGGCGTGTTTTTTGTGCTCTCCGCCACGCTTGTTACTCGCAACACGTTTTATGCGATGCTCATTTATGTCGGCGGCGCAGCACTCAAAATCGGGCTCAACACGATTTTCATCGACCTTTTCCTAAGACTCTCGGGCGGTGATTCGGTGTGGGCCGGCGCGGGCGCCTCGATCGCTACCGTGATCGTTTATATGGTGGAATTGGCGGCCGCCATCTGGATTGGACAAAAAATATATCCGGTTCCCTATGATATTCAGCGGATTGCGTTTACAATTGCGGCCTCGATCGCGGCGATGACCGGGATCGTCGCACTGAGCGGGATGCCGCTCGCGCTCGGTATCGCGGGCCGCGCCGCAATCGTTCTCGCGTTCGCGGGATGTATCTTTGCCGCGCGAATGATACCCGCCGCCGAGCGCCGCGACGTCGCGGAAACCATTAAGCGGCGGTGGGAAGGTCTATCGAAACGCTTCCGGCGGACAAAGCAGTAACAACCCGAGTCATCATGAAACATCCGAACTTTTTCGTCGTAGGCGCTCCGAAAACGGGCAGCACCGCGCTGAGCGAATATCTGCGCGCCCATCCGCGCATATTCATGTGTCCCCTAAAGGAGCCGGATTTTTTCACGCGGCACACGCATCCGCGGTATCAAAAAGTGAAGTCGATCGAGGAATACCTTTCGCTATTCGCGAGCGCGGGAGACGAGCACCTGGCAGTGGGGGAGGCCTCCGTTTCGTATCTCAATTCGGAGACCGCGCTGCGAGGCTTGCAACAATTCGCGCCGGATGCGCGCCTGATCGCGATGGTGCGTAACCCGATCGATTTGGCGTATTCGGCGCACTCGCAGGCGGTATTCGCGTTTGCCGAGCCGGAGAAAGATTTCGAACGGGCATGGGCGCTCCAGGAGGATCGGGCCGCTGGACGAAACGTCCCGCCGCGCGCGTCGGATAAGGATGCGTTGCTCTACAAGAACACTGCGTCCCTGGGAATGCAACTCGAACGGCTCCTCCAGTATTTCGATCGAGAGCAAGTGCACATCATCGTCTTTGAAGATTTCGTTGCCGATACGCGCGGCGTCTACGAAGACACGCTGCGTTTTCTGAACGTTCCGACGGACAACCGAACCGAATTTCCGCGGTACAACGAAAACAAGCGGCACAAGGCGGACGTATTAGGCAGGATCATTGTTCGCCCGCCGACGGCGATCATGCGGCCGATCCGACGCGTGCAACAGGCCTTAGGAATCGAAGGGGGCACGGGCGTGCTGCGTTTCCTGCAAAAACTGAACAGCACCGAATTGAAGCGCCCGCCAATGCGGCCTGAATTTCGCGAACGACTTGCCGCGGAATTCGCGGACGATGTCGCGAAGCTCGAGCGCATTCTCGATCGCGACTTGAGCCATTGGCTGCGCGTCGAACCCGTCGCGGACCAAAGTCCCTCGCGAGAGGCCGGATCGTGATCGTTCCCGAATTCGATCGCCGGCAACTCGAGTTTCATCCGCTGGCCGACCGCGTCAATCGCGCGTCAATCGAACGCGACTCCGTTGATCCCGACGCTCCACCGAACGCGCTTTCAACGGACGCCGCGAGAGGTATCCAAGAAGCGGCCGAGCGGATCCGCCGCGCTCGCGAGCTGAATCGCTCGCGAATGCTGACCTTCGGCGCGCACACGATCAAGAACGGCCTCGGCCCGGTCCTGATTCGCCTCATCGAGGAAGGTTGGATTACGCATCTCGCCACCAACGGCGCGGGGATCATTCACGACTGGGAATTTGCGTATCTCGGCGAGAGCAGTGAGCACGTACAGGAAAATGTCGCTGCGGGAAAATTCGGCGTCTGGGAAGAGACGGGGCGCTATATCAACCTCGGCATCGCGGTGGGCGCGTACGTGGAATGCGGCTATGGCGAATCGGTCGGCGCGATGATCGAGCGCGAGTGCCTCTACTTGCCGACAAACACGGAACTCGACCATTCCGCAGCCGGGCTCGATCTGCGCGAAGTGCTCGCAAAGATCGACGCACCCCGCGGCAAACTGAAAGTGCCGCACCCGTTTAAGCGATTCAGCGTGCAGGCCGCCGCCTATCGCCTTGGCGTTCCGTTCACCGGTCACCCGATGTTCGGGCACGACATCATCTATCTCCACCCGATGAGTTGCGGCGCGGCGATTGGGCGCACCGCCGAGCGCGACTTTCTCCGATTTGCGGAGGGCGTCGCCAATCTGTCGGACGGCGTGTATCTCTCGGTTGGGTCGGCCGTCATGTCGCCGATGGTGTTCGAGAAATCGATGGCGATGGCGCAAAATCGCGCGCGCCAACATGGCCAGGCGATTCACGATCACGCAATTTTCGTCGTCGATCTCGCGCCATCGAATTGGGACTGGTCGAAAGGCGAGCCGCCGGAATCCGCGCCCGATTACTATCTGCGTTACAACAAGACCTTCGCGCGCATGGGCGGATCGCTGCGCTACATCGCCGCCGACAACCGCGACTTCCTGTTAGCGCTGTACCAAGCACTTAAGTGAAATTCCACGCGCAACTTCGAATGACGTACACTATCGCGCTCAGCAACCAAACGAGTCCGATTTAGAAATGCCTGCACCCGAACTCCTCCCGCGCGAACGCGAAATCGTCGAAAGCCTCCTCGCGCGCCGTCCGGACCTCAGGTCCTGCGTCGAGCCGTTGCTCCATCTTCACGACGCGCTCGTGCAGTGCTACGACAACGGCGGCAAACTCATGGCCTGCGGTAACGGCGGCAGCAATTCCGACGCGACACACATCATCGGAGAGCTGTGCAAAAGTTTTGAACGCAAGCGTCCGCTCTCGAGCGAAATCGCGAAGAATCTTGAGGGCCTGCCCTGGGGCGAGGAACTGCAGGCGCACCTCGAGCAGGGACTCGCCGCCGTCACGCTCGGACTCAACGGCGCACTCAAGACCGCCGTCGAGAACGATTCACCCTTACGCGACATCGCGTTCGCGCAGGAGACGCTCGCACTCGCGAAACCCGGCGACGTGCTGCTGTGTATTTCGACCTCGGGCAACGCGGTGAATTGCCTGATGGCGCAATCGACCGCCAAGGCTTGCGGTTGCGTGACGGCGTCTTTAACGGGCCCTCACGGCGGTAAACTCGCCCTGCACGCGGACATCGCGATCAAGGCGCCGGGCGATTCGGTCAAGGTCATTCAAGAAGCGCATATCGCGCTGTATCACACGTTTTCCTGTCTCATCGAAGCGCACTACTTTCCGGACCGGCGGTAGTTCGACGCGGAGAACCTGACCCATGAATCGCATCCGTCTTGTGTCGATCGTTGTCATGCTCGCCACCGCACACGCATCCGCCGATCTCCGCGCCGGCGCCGCGAAGCGCAGCATCGTGCCGCCGTTCCCCACGCACATGGGCGGCTTTGGCGATCGCATGGGATTTTTCGAAGGCGTGCATGACGACATTTTCGTACGCGCGCTTGTGCTCGACAATGGCGGCGTGCAACTCGCCATTTTGGGTTCCGACCTGATGGCGCTCGATGAATCGCTCACCCAGCAAGTCCGCGAACGCGTGCATCAGGCAACCGAAATTCCGCCGCAGAACATCCTCGTTTCCTGCGTGCATAATCACAGCGCGCCGTCGTATTACCAATACGAGACCGACGCCGAAAAGGACAAGGCGCGTTCGTTTTTCGTCGCACAATTTTCCGACGCCGCCATCGAAGCCTTCAACGCGCGCGTGCCCGCTGAAATTGGATACGCCAACGGGCAAATTCTCGGCGCGACGCGCAATCGGCAGCAAGACAACGACAGCGTCATCGATCCGCAGGTCGGCGTGTGGCGTGTCGAAAAACTTGATGGCCGCGACATCATCGCGACGTTGTTCAACTTTACCGGGCACCCCGTCATTCAAGGCTCAAAGAATCTATTGCTGAGCGGCGAATGGCCCGGCTCCGCCGCCCGCACGATCGAGCAGGTACTCGGCGGCGTCGCGGTGCCGACGCAGGGCGCGTGCGGCGATATCACCGTGAACCGGCAGGGGGATCCGTGGGACGAGATCCAACGACTTGGCAGACTCGTCGCGGGAGAAGTCATCAAAACGGCGGAATCGATTCGGCCGGTCCCCGATGTTCAGTTGGCAAGCGCGATTTCCGAATTCGATCTCGCGCCGAGGGAGTTGCCCGCGGC
>JBGTJY010000389.1:0-3925 GCA_041744855.1 Candidatus Hydrogenedentales bacterium | reverse complement strand
GATGCGGATTCGTCCCGTAACGCAAATCCTCGACCTTCACATACGGCCGCCCGAGTACCTCGATGCGATTGGGAAATTCGCCGGTGTTCTTCGTCCGATACATGCTCTTGAGATCGTTCGTCGCCATGAAATGGTGCATCCTCCACTTGGACCGCGCCCGCCGCCCCGATAGTATATGCCGCCCGCGCAACCCGCGCCAGACGCAACGCGACGTGTCTCTCCGTTTTGGCTAGCGCATTCGCTCGCGACGCGGACCGCTACAACGGCAACCACGCGATCGCCCGCGCCAGCAGCACCGACAATCCAGCGGCGATCCCGAGAAACACATAGGTATAGCGAAGCGCTTCGCGATTGACTTTTTCAGCGATCACGGTATCGATCGTACCGGCCAACCTATCGCGTAGGGCGCGCAGATCGATACGACCGTCCGGGTCCGCCGCGTCACCGCATTTTGCGATTGCGATGCGCACGGTCACCTTGACGAGCATGCGTTGAATCTTCGCCGCAATCCAGAGCGATAGCACCAGCGCCTTCCCGCCCAGGGTTCCATCGGATTCCGTGGGTTCCTTGAGGAACTTCGATGCGGCGCTATTGAGCACGTCCTCGGCCTGCTGACGCGTGAGGCCGGCCGTCGTCTGCTGGTCCTCCGCGATCCCGAGCGCGATTTCAAAAAGGTGATTGAACACGCGTTCGCCCACCTTCGCGTCGCGCAGGAGTTTTCGGATGCTGAACGCGATCGTCAAATTCACGATCACCAAACTAGCCGCGACAACGGCGAGCGCGAACCCGACTATGCCCGCAAGAATTCCCTGGACCAGCGACCCCTCGTACGCGAGGAGAAAGCAAGTAGCGGCGATAACAAACGTATAAAGGAAATGCAGCGCCAGGACGCAGATCGCAAACACTTTGGTCACATAAACAGCCATTCCCCCCGCGCCCCGAATGGCCGTGTAAACGATGTTCATCCCCAGATGATCTCCGTCCCTAATCGCCGCTCAACGCAACACTGGCGAGACCTTCTCCCCATTCAAACCTTCTCGTCATTGCGAGGCCGCGCTGACGTGAGCAGACGCATCTGACACGCACGCCAAAAAGCGCGGCCGTGGCAATCTCACGCTCACCGCAACACCGGCGACACCTTCTCCCCATTCGTCGTAATCACGTGGATCTGGTGCGCGTGAATCTCGGGATGAAAAAACTCCCACACCACCTTCTTGTCGCGCGTCACCTCAAACACCTTGCACTTCGCCGGGTCCTTCTGACCGTACGCCGTGATCACCGTGTTCCCGTTCGGCAATCGTTGCCCGCCGCACGCGTCCGAAAAGTTTCCCGGCACCATCGTATTGTCGACGCGCCACACGACCTTCCCCGCGGCGTCGAATTCGACCGTCTTGTCGCCATGGGTTAGGTTCGCCAGGATGTTGCCGTTCTCAAGCTGAATGCAGGTGAACGGCCAATTGTGAATCTCGCGCCCGCCCAATTCCGGCAAGTCCGTCGGAATCTCGCGCACGACTTCGCCGGCCGGCGTGTACTCCTTGATCTTGAACGCGAGCAGATGCGGCACGAGATAATTCCCGTTCGGCAGTTTCCGCGCCATCCGTGTTTGCATGTGCGCGTTGTCCGTTTCCGGTTGCAACTTCACTTCGTGCGCAATCTTTCCATCCGGCCCCACCTCGATCAGCCGCGGATTTTTCCCCATCTCCACCAGCATCGTGTTGCCATTCGCCAGGCGATAAATCGTGTCCAGTTCGCTGTTCTCCGCCGAAAGCGTGTACGACCACACCACCTCCTGCGTCCCGGCCTTAAACTCGCGCGCCATCTTCGGGTCCGAAATCAGAATGTTCCCATTGTCCAGCACATATCCGTCGCGCGTATAGCCCGGCGTCTCCCACACTACGTTGCAGTCCTCATCGAACAGCTGCGCGCCAGTCTGCGATCCGGTGATCAAAATCGAATGTTTGATGCCGGACGCGCTCACTTGGCGAATTGGTTTGTCCTGGCCAAAAGCCCCCAGCGATACAAGGCTCGCCAACACAACAACACCGGAAACGCGAAACAACGATTTCATGGATTCTCCTCCCCATCAGCAGCCACAACGATCCGCACACTATGCCGCGTGCAGCGCCGAGAACGCCAACTGCCCTGCATCTGCCGGCCCACCGCCATTTCGTGTACCATAACTCCCATGAAACCCATCTCCGTCACCGCGAGAAATTACGCTGCGGCATCCGACAACAAGATGCACGAGGACGCCACGGCCGCGCGCTTCGGGTTTCGCGGCGGACTCGTCCCCGGCGTCGGCGTCTACGGCTACATGACTATGCCGATCGCCCGCGAGCTGGGCCTCGACTGGCTCGAGCGCGGCGCGATGTGGGGAAAATTCCTAAAGCCCGTATACGACGGCGAGACCGTGCAAGTGCACGCCGAGATTGCTAGCCGCGGCCCCCTCGTGATCGAGACGCGCGTGGTGAACTCCGAAGGCGTCGAATGCGCCATCGGCCGCGCAACCGAGCGGACGGCTCACGCAGCTCCGCAAATCGGCGAGTACCCACGTGCCACCCTACCCGAACGCGATTCGCGTCCGCCCGGCGATTTGGAACACTTGCCCGTGGGAATTGTCCTGGGTTCGCTCTCACTCCCGCTCGACTTGCAGGATCTCCGCGGCGAGTCCGGCGCGCTCTTCGCCGACGAGATGGCCGATACCGCCCCGCACTACCGCGGCGCCAACGCGGCGTGTCACCCGGCGTTCTACCCGGCCCTGGCGAATCGCATCCTCGTGGCGAACGTAAAACTGGGTCCGTGGATTCACACCGAAAGCACGGTCGATCATTTCCGCCTGCCCGCGACCGGAACCACCCTTCAAGTCCGCGGACGCGTGACCGAATCGTTCGAAAAACGCGGCCACGAATGCGTCAAACTCGATGTCGCGATCTTCGATGACCAACGCACGGCGATAGCGCGCGTCATTCACTCGGCGATCGTCCGCCCCGCGCCCGTCCGCGCCACGGCCTGATCCAGCGACCCGTGCAAGAACATTTCGAGACACGCATCATCGCGATCGCGGGCGCGTCCGGCTCCGGAAAAACCACGGTAGCCAACGCGCTTGCGGAAGCGCTCACCGATGCAATCGTCCTGTCGCTCGACCGGTACTACCGCGACCTCTCGCAGATCCCGTTGCAAGAACGGCACGCAGTCAATTTCGATCATCCTGACGCGATCGAGTTCGATCTCGTTGAAACGCATTTAGTCGAGATTGCAGAAGGACGTTCCTTCAATGCGCCGCGATACGACTTCGGCTATCACACCCGCGAGCGCGAGACCGACACCATCGCCGCGCAACGCTTCGTCATACTGGAGGGACTCCACACGCTCCATCGAGAACGCGTGCGCGCCGCCGCCCACTGCAAAGTATTCGTCGACACGCATCCCGACGAATGCCTATTGCGCCGCATCGCGCGCGATCGCGCCGAACGCGCCCGTTCCGAAGAATCCGTCCGCGCGCAATTCGCCGCGACGGTCCAACCCATGTACGAACGTTACATCCTCCCGACGCGGAAGTGGGCTGATGTCGTCGTGGACGGGTCCCGCCCGCTCGATGAATCCGTGCTGTCGCTGGTCCAATGGCTCCAAACTCCGCGCGCTAGTTTTCGCTGAGCGTGTATTTCCAGACACGTCCTTCGCCACCGACGAGTAGTGCCTCGGCCTCGCCATCGGCAATGGTGGCGATGGCGTGGCTGAGATCTGGAAGTACTTCCAGGTACACGAGATCGTAGCCGGCGTCGTATACGTAGAGAACTGAGCGGTCCCACATTTCGAACAGCGAAACCGCCGCGAAGAACGGCGGTCCTTCGGATTTCCAACGCACGGAAATTCCCTTCGCCGAGCCCATCATTCCGGTGTGCGGTGCGGAGAGACTTTCCGCAAG
>JBGTJY010000388.1:0-5309 GCA_041744855.1 Candidatus Hydrogenedentales bacterium | reverse complement strand
GACGACATCGGCGCGCACTTTCGCCGGCGTCTCGACGGTGAAATAGGCGTAGTTCTCCTTGGTGATTGCAAACGCATGAACATTTCGCGAGGTTTGCAGATAGGCTAGCACCAGGCGACCTTCTGGCAGACGCGCGCGAACGTCCTTCAAGTTCAAGAGCGGCGGGAAGGCAAAGTCCGACGGCACCCGCTGCAGCGCGATGAGCTGTATCAATGCCTCCTGCACGGAGCTCAGCTTGCCAAGTTGGTCGAGCAGTTCCGCTTGCTTCTTGATTTGGAGCGTGTCGAGGTTGAGCAGGCGGATGGCGGCGTTCTGCATCACGACCGGCTCGGTGCCAATCGCGACCGTGAATACGCTCGGCACCGCGACGCGGATATTTTCCATCGAGAGCGCGTCTCGGAGGGGCACTTCGATCTGGATGGGCTCGAGACTGAGGTAGTCGAAATCCTGGATGAGCGGGATGACGAACGCCGCGCCGCCGTGGATGCATTTCGAGCTGCCGCCTGCGCCGACTTTGCCGTAGATGACGAGAATGCGATTGCTCGGGCAGCGTTTGTAGCGGCGGCTCAGCAGCAAGACAAATGAGAAGACGACGACCGCGGCAAGCACCGCAATTAACAGGAACCAGATCATGGATTGCATGTGCGTGCTCCTTCAGACGCGATAGGTCATATGAGACGAATTGGACAAACAGCCTACTCCGGTTCCACCTCGAGCGTGTCCGCGCCGGATGAACCAGCAACAGCCGAGCATCAACAAGATTCGCCTAGCACGACGCCCCCTCGTGAGTACATCCCGCCCTCCATGAACGCGGTGGAATCAGCCCCCGGAGACGAGGTCCCATCCAGCGAGCCACCTCCCGACGAAGACTCCACCGATCCGGCGCGCCCCGCGATCAGTCCGCAGGAATAAAAACACACTCTGATGCCGGTATCGTTCGATGGATGCGTTGTCGCGATGCGTAAGCACTAATCCAACCTAGATTATCTCGTTCCCAGAAGGGGAACGTAGTAGCCGAACGTGTGAAGTTCGCTCTTCATGCCACGCACGAACTCCAGGTCCACATCAAATTCAATTGTGATCGAATCTCCCTTACGTAATATTACATAGTCCGCATTGTCCATCCCGAGGCTGTGGTTTACCGGATAGAAATGGAACTGTTCGCCCTCAGGAGAAATGCACGCGAGCCGAACCCACTTAATGTAGCTGACCTCATGCTCCAATTCCCTGATCGTATATTCGGCTGATGCATGAGGAAGTCTGTTCCTGAAAAAGCCTCGCTTTTCGTACGTATCCCGCCCTGTCAAAACTGTACCCAAGCAGTTTCCTAAACTATCGTATAAGAATGGACAACTACCAACACCAAACCCATGGGAAATGAAAATGGAGCCAGCCTCGAGATGACGAGCGGTTTCACGCCGATTATTTGCGAACAACTCGTCAACGGTCTGGGCAACGTAATACAAGTCCGGCCGTTTTTCCCTTGGCGCTCGAAAATACTCGATATCGGACAGCACCGATTCACCTGGCACATTGGCAACAGTAGCCTGTTCGTCCGAGCGATCGTACGTGACGACAATTTCGGGTTGTGCCTTCAACAACGGCTCGAGTTGGGATAGATCAAGGTCCAGATACTCGTCAATATCTGTGTCGTAACCTTCGGGGTCTTCCCAGGTGAAATACACGGCCACTGGGATAATCAATCGTTCATCCTGCTTCAATACCAGATTCTGAAGGTCCCTTCGGTATTCCTTTTCTAGAATCAGCTCCTCAAAAGGGGTAGGACCGTGTTCAGCCATGAGTGTCCTGCCATTGAAATGCTTGATCGTTATGGGACTAGCCGACACGTTTTCGACTACGAGAATCCTTAACGCCAGCTTTGGAGACTCCAGCACCAAAAAGGGGTCCGGACCGCAGCCTTCAGGATGCCAAGTTGCCAAGAAGAAGTCGTCTGGACTGCCATTTCGGAACACGAACTCGAAGAGCTTGTAACTCGCAGGACTTCTCCGTTTTATCAAGTCAGCGATTTCGCCCCATGTGAGATACCTTTCGAACGTCGTGTGTTCAGCGGAAACCCACCCTTCCCGCAGCGATTGAAGGACCTCAGACTCGGCATCCTCGACATATGGACTCATGGCCAAACGCATATGCCAGCTCTCGGATAGGTCCTTTGGAAAGGACGGTATTTTGTCGACCTCATCCCGCGAAGCCTGGATGATACCCCACGTTTCGGGAAGTAAAGCCGTATCAACCAGTGGCGCCGGATCGGCGAGTCCGATGAACTCGGCGCCGGCGCCACGGAGATCGGCAGATCGATTATGAAGCTCGGCAAGGACATCGTAGACCTCGTTGGTCATCACCATCGGTTTCCCGCCGATTTCTTCCGCCAACCGAGTCGTCAAATCACCGGATAAGAGAAGAGAGAGACCGTCTCCTCTGACTGTGTAGTACTTGGTTCTGACGACTGGGACCACAGATTCTTTGACAAAAAAACGATCGTAAATCGATGTCAGATTTCCTGTAGCGGTCTCCACAACCGTGAGCCCGACTACAAACAGGGCCAGTCCGACAACGACGGGATGATTCAGTAATCGACTTTTTATCTTATCGAGGAGAGTGGGTTCGCCCATGGATTTCGACTCCTATGCCCTTATTGCATTTAAGTTGAAATTATAATTCTGAAGTTTCGCTAATGCAACTGCGTTAGTTATCCATGGAGGAAAAGGAGCGCCGATTTTGTATTAGGTCTGAAATACCGCCAGCGTCATCCGCCCACTGATCACGCACGATATTGGTTTGACGTCTGGAATCTCGGATAAGATCGTATCCTTATTACTTGCTAGGGTACCTTCGGGAAAAACCGTTTCATCGTCAATATGATTACCCTCATCCTCCTAATCGTCATGGCCGTCCTCGCCCTGGCCTACGTCTTTTACGGCCGCTATCTCACGCGCCAGCTCGAGCTCGACGATTCGCGCATCACACCCGCGCAGGAAATCAACGACGGCGTCGACTACGTCCCGGCGAAACCCGGGCTGCTCATGGGCCAACACTTCAGCGCGATCGCCGCGGCGGGCCCCATCGTCGGGCCGATTCTCGCGGGCATGTGGTTTGGCTGGGTCCCCGCGCTGTTGTGGATCGTCATCGGCGCGATTTTCGTTGGCGGCGTGCACGACATCGTCACGATGATCGCGTCCGTGCGGCACCGCGCGTCTTCCATTGGCGAACTCGCGAAGCGCTACATGTCGCCCACGTCGCAGATGTTGTTCCTCACGTTCGTGTGGATGGCGCTCGTGTACGTCATTGTCGCGTTCACGGACATCACTGGCCAGACCTTCAAATACGTCACGTCCGAATCCGCGTTCGGCCCGGGCGTCGCGTTCTCGTCGGGACTCTATCTCGTGCTCGGCCTCGCGATGGGCGTGCTCCTCTTCAAGTACAAAATGAAGCTGAGCGTCGCGACGGCCATTTTCGTCCCCCTCGTTTTCCTCGCCATCCTCTGGGGCCCGAACGCGCCCGAACCCATCCTCGATTTCCTCGGCTCGATTTCCGTCAAACAGTGGGACGTTATCTTGCTCGTGTATTGCTTCGTCGCGTCGCTGTTGCCGGTGTGGTTGCTGTTGCAGCCGCGCGGATATCTCGGCGGTCTGTTCCTCTACGCGACGATGGCCGTCGGACTACTCGGCGCGCTGTTTGGCGGCTACGAAATCAAGTATCCCGCGTGGAACATCGACGGCATGCACAGCGTCGTGAACGGCAACCTGATCCTGCCGATGCTGTTCATCACGATCGCGTGCGGCGCATGTTCGGGTTTCCACGCGATCGTCTCGTCCGGCACGACCTCCAAACAAATCCGCTGCGAAAACGACGCCCGCCGCGTGGGCTACGGCGCGATGCTGCTCGAGGCGCTCGTGGCCACGCTCGCGCTCGCGACCGTGATGATCTACGCGCCGGGCGACGCGGGACTCAACCAGGACCCGAATCTCGTTTACGCGAGCGGCCTCGCGAAATATATGGGCATGCTCGGCATCGGCTACGGCGCGGCGCTCGCGTTCGCGCTGCTCGCCTTCTCGACCTTCGTCTACGACACGCTCGACGTCAGCACCCGCCTTGCGCGCTACGTGTTCCAGGAAATGCTGGGCTGGAAATCCAAACTCGGCGCAGCCACAGCGACGTTCATCACGCTCGCGCTCCCCTGCGCAATTTTGATGACGACGAAAGAAAAGGCCTACCTCGTTGCATGGCCGGTATTCGGCACCAGCAACCAACTGCTCGCAAGCCTCTCGCTACTCGTCGTCTCTGTCTGGCTGATTCGCACGGGCCGCAACGCGATCTACACGATCATCCCGATGATTCTCATGATGACGATGACCATGTGGGCGCTCGGCTTGCAGATCATGCGCTTCGTGCAGGGCATCACCGCATGGCGCGGCGGCGAGCCAATCAAAACCGACGTGGTGGTTTCCGGCATCGTGGGCATCGTGCTGTTCGCGTTGGCCATCTGGCTCGTAGTCGAGGCCATCCGCGTACTCTCAAACGAAGGCCGCATAAAACCCGAGCCAAGCCTTGCATAACCGTCACATCGCGTAGGGGCGGGTCGGGACCCGCTCGGGGGATAGCGCGCGCACAAAGCGTCGCGCGGTGATTTGGGGGGACGGAATCGACCATGGTGCACGTACTATTCCTCGCGCCAGTCGCGATCTACTTCGCCATCGTCGTCGTCGTCACGTTAACCGCCCGCACCCGCTCCGACGACGCCGACTACTTCTTCGCATCGCGACGCCTCAATTGGCTGCAAGCGTTCCTCTCGGTCATCTCCTCCGAGACTTCCGTCGCCACCACGGTCGTGTTCCCCGCTGCCGGCCTCACCGGCGGTTACGTCCTCGTCTGGCTCCTTCTCGGCTACATCACGGGCCGCGCGATCGTCGCCGTCTACTATCTTCGCCGTCTCTACGAATCGTCCCGGCTTACGATTTACCAAACGATCAGCTCGAGCCATCGCGTGCTCGAGTCTGCTTACCTCCTTGCGAAATACGTCTCCGGCGGCGTGCGCTACTTCCTCGGGGGATTCGCGTTGAGCCAGGTCCTCGGCGGCCCCGTCGCGCTTTGGATTCTCGTCGTCGCCGTCTGTGTCGCCGCCTACAGCCTGACCGGCGGCCTGCGTGCGGTCGTCGTGATGGACCAAGTGCAAAGCGTCCTCGTCCTCACGATGGGCATCTTCCTCTGCGTCTTCCTCGCGCAACAAATCCCCGCGGGCGCGCTCACCCCGCCGCCGTTCGTGGATTGGGATCCGTCCCACACGACCTTCA
>JBGTJY010000387.1:0-4695 GCA_041744855.1 Candidatus Hydrogenedentales bacterium | reverse complement strand
CTACACGCCGGAATGGAAGTCTACAGACCCGAAAGACCCGGGCCACGCCCTGATCAAGATTTTTGCCTACTTAGCGGACGGAACCGTGCGGCGTCTCAATCAGGCGCCGCGGAATCATTTTATCGCGTTTTTGAACATGCTCGGCATCAAGCGGTTGCCCGCGGTTCCCGCGCGCGTGCCCTTGCAATTCAAACTTGCGCCGGGCACGGCCGAGCCGATTCTCCTTCCATCGCGAGTACAAGCCACGGCGAGTCCTACGGAGAATCAGTCTGAGCCGGTGCCGTTCGAGACCGAGGAAACGCTTCTGGCGATACCGAGCGCATTGAAATCCGTCATCGCAGTCGACCCAGCGATTGACGAGATTTATCTGCCGCCGGCGAGTTTCCTGGAACAGGAGTTACCGTCCCGCCCCGTGTCGCCGTATTTTCTCGCATCGTTCGGAGCGAAAGGTGCGTTCGCCGTGCAACTGGACCGCGTCGACGAATTGAAACCTGGGGACAGCGTCGCGCTGCAGGCAGGATCCGGCGATGGCAATGACGGGGTGTTGACGTGCTCCGATGGGCGCGCATCGATGATGGGTGAAGACGCGCCGCCCGCGCGCGAACTCCATACGGTAACGAAGATTGAAGCCTTGATGGTTACGTTCGAGCGTGCGCTCGATCGCGGCTACGCGGCGGGGAGCATGCTAACCAAAATCACGGGCTTCGATCTATTCGAGTCGCGCAATGTGCAGGAGCACATTCTTTATATCGGCCACGCGGACGTGTTCAATGTTAAGGAGCCGGCCCAATTCACGATCAAAATTTCGGCGTCATCGGGGCCGCAGGGCCGCATGCCTGAGGACGTAGAATGGGAATATTGGACGGAAGACGAGACGACCAAGAAAGAGCGTTGGACGGTCTTCGACTCGGTATCGGAGCATCCAAACTGTCCCGACAGCATCGTGCTCAAAAAACTCAAAGGTGAGATCAAGGAACGTGAAATAAATGGTGTAAAGAGCCGATGGATTCGGTGCCGTCTCACGGAGCCGATTGCTCCCAGGACGTTGCTGCCCGAATTCGACGGTATTGCGCTGGGCGCGAGTTCCGGCGGAGAGGACCAAAAGCTTGAGCCAAAGCAAGACATTTTGCCGGCGCAGGACATTTTGCCGGAGGAGAAGGGCCTTTTGCCGGAGCAAGGTTTTGCGAATTCCACGCCGCTCGTCATCGATCAACCTTATTTTCCTTTCGGCGCGGAGCCGCGGGTTTTCGATGCTTTTTATCTTGCGAGTAGCGAAGCGTTTTCGAAGAAGACCGCTAAGATCACACTGAAGGTCGAACTCGATCAGTCAGATTCCGTGGCGACGCCGTCGGCAGTTGAATGGAAAAATAAGATCTTCGTTTTTGCAAGAGCGCGAGGCGGCGCGCTGCTCTGCATCACGATAGACCGCAGTCAACAGGGTTCCGAGTCATCGCGGATCAGTCCGCATCCACCGACCAGCGGGCGCAAAATTGACGAAAATAGCGGCACCTCATCGGTTGCTGTCAGAGATGAAATGATCTGCGTGTACGTGCGCGCCGAAGGCGAAATACTTCAAGCGAAATACGACGGTACCGAACTTCTGTGGACTACGCTGGAAAGTCCCAGCGAGGAAAAAGTGGAGCATGATCCGTTCGTCGTGCTGGACGGGGATCATCCTAGGGTGTTTGTAGTTGCAGGCGGCCGTCTTTATTCACGTCTCGCGGGCAGCCAAGATGGCCCTTGGGAGCAGGCCGCAGGTCAGCCGGCAGCTGACCTATCATCCGCTCCGTTCGCCGTGATGAATCCGCAAAATAAGATACACGTCTATGCCACCAATACGGAAGGCGTTATTCGAGTGCACACCCCCCCCGATGGATGGGAGACGCTAAAAAGCGATATTTCTCTGGTAAATCCCGGCGCGCGTCCATTCGCAATTGTGGGCGAAGGGAAAATGCGGGTGTTCGCTCGAAGCGACGACGGAAATCTTGGAGAATGGGAAGATCTCAAACAATTGCAATTTACTCACCGAATATCAACAGATGTGAGCGTCGCCTCCGACCCCTCTGGTCTTCCATACGTAACTAAGGCTGCCCGACGAATACATGTTATCGGTTCAGACGGTCGTCTTTGGGAGTTGGGCGAGGTTGGATTCAGACAGGTAGCGCAACCTCGCGTGGGCAAGCTTCGCCTCTCGCCGTTCTCCTTGCATCATGCGAAATTCGTCTCCGTATTCGCCGCGACCGTAGCCGATTCGGTTGCCGAATACCGCTATCACGTCGGAAAATTGGCAGGTGGTCCGAAAAATACGTTGTATTTGAGTGTATTGGATTCGGGCATCGACGGGGCGCACGACGGTAAGTTCGTCATTGTGATATTTACCAACGGAAGCCCTGTAGCGGAAGCTTCTCGGATAATTCGCTATGGCCATCGGATGAACGTTGCCTCTCTCATTCATGCGCTTTCTGAAGCCGCCACGCCCAACGATTTCTATTGCTTTCGCAGAGCACAGGGACAGGTGCAAGACGTCCCGGCAAACCACGAGATCGAATTGGAAGGAACCGCCGATCCGGGCGAATTCATCCTGATCACCGGCGGGCTCGGAATGGGTCAACTTCGCGAAATCGATTTCGTGACTGCGCAGGTCGCAACCGTCACTGAGGCGTGGGACATAGAGCCCACTGGTTCGACATACGTGATTTTTGACGTCAACAACGATCTAAAGCCGGTTGGACCAGGTTCGAAAGGGAGTGCCGTGCTCGCTGACACCGAGCCGGAGACCGATAACGAATACGTCGGATTCGAATTGGAAGTCACGATAGCTTCGCGTCAGTCCCGTCGCATCGAAGCGTATAGCGGTAGGCCGCGAGTGGCTCGATCGAGCGAAAACTGGGAGGAGCCATTTCCCAAGGCCAATGACGACTATTCGGTCCTTGGCTCCCTTTGGAAGTTGTACAACACCCCGTCAGCAGAGGACCGCCGGCCCGAATTGTCTTGGGAGTACTGGAATGGCAAGAGCTGGTCGGCGCTGGAAAAGGTCGAAGACGGGACACGCCGACTGCTCACCAACGGGGACATCGAATTCAAGCTGCGGGAGGATACTGAAAAAACCGACGTTTCGGGACAAGATAACTACTGGATACGCGCGCGAATTGTGAGCGGCGACTACGGCCGCGAGCAATTTTTCATGGAGGGCCAACCCCCAAAGCAAGAGCTAATCTCGAAGAAGGATCATATCAAGCCGCCAAAGATTCAGAAACTCACAATCAGCTACTCCCTGGCGACGGACCAAGCGCCTCAACATTGCGTCACGCTAAACAATCTGGATTTCGTCGATCAGACGGCTGCGTGCAATACGCCTGGGGTGCGGTTTGCGCCGTTTGTGGCGCTCGAGGATGTTGCGAAAACGATCTATCTCGGATTTGAGAAGGCTTTTGAAGGCGGGCCCGTGCGCGTTTACTTCGCTGCCGAGGAACTCCCTACTTCAGATTCGCCGCCGCGACTCAATTGGGAATTCAGCTCGGCGAATCAATGGCGCCCGATTGACGCGCGAGATGAAACAGAAGCCCTGCACAGACCGGGAATTCTGACGGTGAACGTACCGGACGACTTTCAAGTGTTGTCGCGGTTCGGCGATAGCCTCTATTGGATTCGAGGCGTGCTCGAAGGAAAGTTCGAGCGTACTCCACGCCTCGCGGGGATTTTTCCGAATTCCACATGGGCGACGCAGGCTGAAACCATTACGAACGAATCGCTGGGTTCAAGCAGCGGCGACGCCGAACAGCAGTTTGAGTTCCTGAAGAAGCCCGTGCTCGACAACGAGATTGTACGGGTGCGCGAAGTGTTGACGGAGGAAGAGCACAAAAACCTAGCAACGAACAAAGAAGCCGTAGCAGAGCTCTTAAACGAGCGGGGCGAAACTGATCTCTGGGTACGCTGGACCGAAGTACAGGACTTTGGCAAGTCAGGCGAGGCGGACCGTCACTACATCCTCGATCGCGCGGGCGGTACCCTGCAGTTTGGAGATGGCGTGCGAGGCCAAATTCCGACTGCCGGCGCGAATATTATCAGGGCATTTGAGTATCGCGCGGGCGGCGGCGCAAAAGGGAATGTTCCTGCCGGCGGGATAAGAACGCTGGTAACGTCCGTAGCGGGAGTCGATTCCGTCGTTAACCCCGCGGAAGCCGAGGGTGGTTCTGACGAGGCCACAGTCGACCAGATGCTCGAATTCGGTCCCGATCTAATCGATCACCGCGACCGCGCTGTCACACCGGAGGATTTCGAAGCCCTGGCGTTGCAGGCCTCGCGCGAAGTTGCGCGTGCACGTTGTCTGCCAAACGTTGGCCAGGACGGACGCCTCAAACCTGGGAACGTCACAGTTTATATCGTTCCGAAGAATGCGACGCCTTTCGTGGAATCCGGCGAAGCGCATTTTAGATTCGTACCGTCGTACGCGTTGCGGGATGCCGTTAGCCGCTTTCTGAAAGCGCGTTGCGCGGCGAACGTCTTTCAGTCGAGAGCGCTTCACGTCAGCGAGCCCAAATTCGTACGAGTCAGCGTACACGCCGACGTATATGTGAATTCGTTCGATCGGATTTCATCCGTAAAGGATGCCGTCCGATCCAGAATCGACAATTTCCTGAGTGCAGTTAGCGGCGGGACGGATGGCCGTGGGTGGCCGTTCGGCGGCACGGTTTG